>NZ_JAMYBY010000017.1:0-133920 GCF_024126555.1 Pseudomonas sp. VE 267-6A | reverse complement strand
GCCGGGCCCGGGCTGTATGACCCCGGGCCCGGCCGCCGCCGTGGCAGGTTACCCCTGTGCGCCGATCAACGATCGGGCAGGGTGATATTGAGTTCCAGGATGGAGCAGCTGCCCTGGTTCTCCAGAGCGACGTGCACATCATCCGAGCCGATGTTGACGTACTTGCGGATCACCTCGACCAGTTCCTTCTGCAAGGCTGGCAGGTAGTCCGGAGTACTGCGCTGGCCGCGCTCGTGCGCCACGATGATCTGTAGACGCTCTTTCGCGACCGACGCGGTGCTTACTTTTTTGTTGGCACGAAAGAAGTCAAAAAGGTTCATTGGTCAGTTGCCTCCAAACAGGCGCTCGAAGAATCCCTTCTTCTGTACATCGAGGAACCGGTGTTCCACGGTTTTGCCCAGCAGGCGGTCGACGGTGTCGCTGTAGGCCTGGCCGGCATCGCTCTGGTCGTCGAGGATCACCGGCACACCCTGGTTGGATGCCTTGAGCACCGCCTGGGATTCGGGGATCACGCCCAGCAGCGCGACGGCGAGGATTTCCTTGACGTCCTCGACACCGAGCATTTCGCCCTTGCTCACGCGCTCTGGATGGTAGCGGGTGATCAGCAGGTGTTCCTTGATCGGGTCTTCGTTGCGTTCGGAACGGCGCGACTTGCTGGCCAGCAGGCCCAGCATGCGGTCCGAGTCACGTACCGAGGAGACTTCCGGGTTGGTCACCACGATGGCTTCGTCGGCGAAGTACATGGCCAGGTGGGCGCCTTTCTCGATACCGGCCGGCGAGTCGCAGACCACGTATTCGAATTGCTCCTTGAGCTCCATCAGGACCCGCTCCACGCCTTCGAGCGTGAGCGCATCCTTGTCACGGGTCTGGCTGGCGGCCAGCACGTACAGGTTCTCGAGGCGCTTGTCCTTGATCAGGGCCTGCTGCAGGTTGGCTTCGCCGTTGACCACGTTGACGAAGTCGTACACCACGCGGCGTTCGCAGCCCATGATCAGATCGAGGTTACGCAGGCCGACGTCGAAGTCGACGATGACCGTCTTGTGGCCGCGCAGTGCGAGGCCGGTACCGATAGCGGCGCTGGTGGTGGTCTTACCCACACCACCCTTGCCGGATGTAACCACTAGAATCTTGGCCAAGGTGTATCACCCCTAAAGAAAAAGGACGTTGAGGTCCCAGAAATATCCAAACCGGCAACATATGGAAAAGTTGCGCTGAAAATGGCGGCAAGTATCCGTTAAAGACGGGTGATGTTCAACACGTCACCGGACAGGCTGACCTGCACGTTGGCCCCCCACAACGGGTCGCGACGCAGGTCTTCGGCCACCTTGTACTGCCCGGCGATCGAGACCATTTCGGCGGTCAGCTGCTGGCAGAAAATACGTGCCCTGGTGTTGCCCTTGATACCGGCGAGGGCGCGACCGCGCATCGCGCCGTAAACATGGATGTTGCCATCGGCCAGAAGTTCCGCACCGGGGCTGACCGAAGCCAGTACCACCAGGTCTCCGCCCTGAGCATAGATCTGTTGGCCGCCACGCACCGGCGAGGTGATGATTTTTGTCGGTTTTACCGCAGGCTCCGGCGGCGGGGCCGGGGCCGGCTCGGGCTTGGGTGCCGGTGGCACCTCCACCGCAGGCTCCAGCGCACGTTCGCGGGCACCGGACGGCGGCAGCACCGGCAGGTCGATGGCAATGGCGGCGGCGATGTCCTCGATACGGCTGGCGCGAATGGCCAGGGTACGCAGGCCATGGTGGCGGCATACGCGCATCAGTCCGGGCAGGTCGACCGCGCCTTCGCCGGCCGGCAGCTTGTCCAGCGCCAGCACCAGCGGGGTGTTGCTGAAGAAGTTGGGGGCCTGGGCGACTTTGGCCGCCAGTTGCCGATCGAGGCCTTCGAGGTCGTTCTGCGCAAGCTCGAGCACCGTGATGGCGAGCATGCTGCCCTTGAGCTGGAACACGGGGGCTTGGTCTGGCGTCTGGGTTTGGCTCATGGTTGGCATAAGGCAGCTTGTTACGAAAAAGTGCTCAGACTTATAACGAGAACGCCGGTTAGCCGCAACCCGCAGCGAACCGTTGTAGAATGCCCGGCCATCGTCTTTGCGGAATGTTTAATGGATCGCCCGCGTTTTCGCCTTTATTTTCTTCATCCACGCTTCTGGCCGCTGTGGCTGGGCCTGGCCCTGCTGTGGCTGATCGTGCAGCTGCCCTACCGGGCTTTGCTGGTGCTGGGCCGCCTGCTGGGCGCGCTGATGTACCGTGTTGCCGGTGACCGTCGACGCATTGCTGCGCGCAACCTGGAACTGTGTTTCCCCGAATTACCGTCTGTCGAACGAACCCGTCTGCTCAAGGAAAACTTCGCCTCCACCGGCATCGCCTTCTTCGAAATGGCCATGAGCTGGTGGTGGCCAAAGGCCCGGTTGGCGCGCCTGGCGCACATCGAGGGGCTGGAGCACCTGCAGGCGGCGCAGCGTGACGGGCAGGGGGCCATCCTGATGGCCCTGCACTTCACCACGCTGGAGATCGGTGCGGCGCTGCTGGGCCAGGAACACACCATCGATGGCATGTACCGCGAGCACAAGAACCCGTTGTTCGACTTCGTGCAGCGCCGTGGGCGCGAGCGGCACAACCTCGACTCGCTGGCCGTGGAGCGCGAGGACGTGCGCGGCATGCTCAAGTTGCTGCGCTCGGGGCGCGCCATCTGGTATGCGCCCGACCAGGACTACGGCGCCAAGCAGAGCGTGTTCGTGCCGCTGTTCGGGATCGAGGCGGCTACCGTGACCGCCACCACCAAGTTCGCCCGCCTGGGGCGGGCGCGGGTGATCCCGTTCACCCAGCAGCGCCTGGCGGACGGCAGTGGCTACCGGCTGGTGATCCATGCGCCGCTGCAGGATTTTCCGGGGGAGAGCGAAGAGGCCGACTGCCTGCGCATCAACCAGTGGATCGAGTCGGTGCTGCGTGAATGCCCCGAGCAGTACCTGTGGGCACACCGACGCTTCAAGTCGCGCCCGCCGGGGGCGCCCAAGCTGTACTAGGACGAATCGCGGTGTGGCTTTCGCCGGCAATGCCGGCTCCTACATAGGTGTGCGGTACCGGTAGGAGCCGGCCTTGCCGGCGAAGGCGGCGACACAGAATTCAGGGAGTACCCCATGCCAGCACCCCAACCGGTCACCGGGCTGATCCTCTCGGGCGGTGGCGCCCGTGCCGCCTACCAGGTCGGCGTGCTCGCCGGCATCGCCGACCTGCTGCCCGCCGGCGCCGGCAACCCGTTCCCGGTGATCGTCGGCACCTCGGCCGGGGCCATCAATGCGGTGACCCTGGCCAGCGGTGCGATGCATTTTGCCGACGCCATCCGCCGCCTCACCGGCTTCTGGCAGGGCTTTCGCAGCCACCAGGTACTGCGCAGCGACTGGCCCGGGGTGATCCGCCAGGCCAGCCGCTTCGTCGGCCACAGCCTGCTGGGCCTGGGGGCCCAGGTACCGGTGGCGCTGCTCGACAGCTCGCCGCTGCGCAAACTGCTCAACCAGCACCTGGACCTGGACGGCATCGGCCATGCCATCGACCAGCAGCACCTGCGCGCGGTGGCGGTGACCGCGTTCGGCTACGAGTCGGGCCAGGCGGTGACCTTCTACCAGGGCAAGGGCGCCATCGACCCGTGGCTGCGCCATCGACGCATCGGCATGCCGACCCGCCTGAGCGTCGAGCACCTGCTGGCCAGTTCGGCCATCCCGTTGCTGTTTGCGCCAATCAGGCTGGGCCACGAATTCTATGGTGACGGTGCGGTGCGCCAGTCGGCGCCGATCAGCCCGGCGCTGCACCTGGGCGCCAACCGCGTGCTGGTGGTGGGGGTCAGCGGCAACCCCCAGGGGCCGACGCCGGGTGATCCACGCGAGCGGGTGTTCAGCGGCAAGCAGCCGAGCCTGGCGCAGATCGGCGGGCACCTGCTCAACAGCACGTTCATCGACAGCCTGGAAGACGACCTGGAGCTGTTGCAGCGGCTCAACCACCTGAGCCACCTGCTGCCCAGCGACGTGCAGCCCCGGCGCCTGGGCCTGGCCCCGGTGGAGGTGCTGGTGGTTGCGCCCAGCCAGCCGCTGGACGAGATTGCCGCCCGCCATCGGCGCGAACTGCCCGCCGCGCTGCGCATGTTCCTGCGCGGCCCGGGGGCGACCAAGACCAGCGGCGCCGGGGTGCTCAGCTACCTGTTGTTCGAAGCCGGCTATTGCAGCGAACTGATCGAACTGGGCCGGCGCGACGCGCTGACCAAGCAGGGCGAACTGTGCCGCTTTCTCGGCCTGCCGCTGCCCCGGCCCTGAACTCTACTCGGCGATCTGCAGGCGACGTGCCTCGGTGTACACGTAGCGCACCTTTTCATACTCGAACGGCGAGTTCAGCTGGCCGTAGCGAAAGCTGGTGGTATAGCGCTTGTCGATGGCGCGCAGTACCCAGACCTCCGGGTTGTCGCTGCTGACCTCGGCCATGTTGAGGAAGTTGATCCAGTTCTCGGCGCTGTAATCCACCACCAGCCCGCCGGTGTCGCGCAGGTTCGACGGGCCCAGGATCGGCAGCATCAGGTACGGGCCGTCCGGCACGCCATAGAAGCCCAGGGTCTGGCCGAAGTCTTCGCTCTGGTGCGGCAGCCCCATCTTGGTCGCCGGGTCCCACAGGCCGGCGACGCCCAGGGTGGTGTTGAAGAGCAGGCGCGCGGTGATCTCCATCGAGCGCTTGCCCTTGAACTGCAGCAGGCTGTTGAGCAGGTTGGGCACATCGCCCAGGTTGCTGAAGAAGTTGCTGACCCCGGTGCGCACGAAGCTTGGGGTGATGTAGCGGTAGCCATTGACCACCGGCAGGAACACCCACTGGTCGAAGCGGTAGTTGAAGTGGTACAGCCGGCGGTTCACCGACTCGAACGGGTCGTAGACGTTCAGCGCGGTCAGGGTCGAACGCTCGAACTCGCGCTGGTCCAGGCCGGGGTTGAACTTGAGTTCCTTGAGCGGATCGGTGAAGCCGTCGGCTTCGATCACGCTGGCTCGCGCCGGGATCTCATCGGCCTGTACCAGGCCTGCGGCGAGCAACGCCGTCACGATCAGAAGTTTTTTAACCACGGAAAAACTCCAGCATCGCGTCGCTGTTGACGCGGTAATTGATATTGCCGCAGTGCCCGCCATGCGGGTACAGGGTCAGGCGGTCGCCAAAGGTGCTGCGCAGAAAGCCGATGTCGCCGGGGCCCAGGATCACATCGTCGGCGTTGTGCATCACGGCGATTTTCGGGCTGTTTTGCAGGTAGTCCTTGAGGGCATACAGGCTCACCTGGTCGATCAGCTGCAGCAGGCTGCCGCCATCGGTGCGGGCGCGCCACATGGGGATGACCTGCTCGGTCAGGTAGCAGTCGAAGTCGCATTGCAGCGCACGCTTGAAGAACGGCGTGAGGCTGCTGCCTTCGGTGATCGGGTACTTGGGCGGGGTGATCAGGCCGCGGCGGTTGATCAGGTCGGAGGTAAAGGCGATATCGGCGGACGAGAAGCGGAACGAGGTGCCGATCAGCATCGCCATCTGCTCGTTGCTCAGGTGCTGGCGCGACTGCTGGAAGTCGTAGAGCAGCGCGTCGTTGAGGTCGATGTAGCCTTTTTGCTGGAAGTAGCGGGTGAGCTTGGTCAGCACCAGTTCATAGAAGGTGGTGCTGTTGTTCACGCCCTTGACCTCGGTCTGCACCAGCTTGTCGAGGTTGCTGATCGAGGTGTAGAGGTTGACCGGCGGGTTGAGCAGCAGCACGCGCTTGAAGTTGAAGCTGCGCCGGGTTTCGTCCAGGTGGCTGACGAAGGCTGCGTCGAGGGCACCGAGGCTGTAGCCGGTGAGGTAGTACTCGCTGACAGGCAGGCGCGGGTGCTGGGCGCGCACGCCCTGCATCACCCGGTACAGGTCTTCGGCGTCTTCGGCGCTCACGCCCGGGGTGGCGAAGCGCGAGGCGGCGCTGATGAAGTCGAAGCTGGTGGGCGATGAGAGCTGCACCACGTGGTAGCCGGCCTTGTAGTAGAGGCGCTTGAGGTACTCGTTGAGGCTGCTGGTGTAGGGCGCGCCGGTACCGGCGATCAGGAAGATCAGCGGCGCCTCGTGGTCCTGTCGGGCCAGGCGATAGCGCAGCTTCTTGACCGCCCAGAAGTTGTCCGGAAGAGTGAACTCGCGTTCGGGGCGCAGGTTGAGGCTGTAGTCGGACTGATCGATGTCATCGTCGGTCGGCAGTTCGGGGCGCAGGTCGGGCGGTGTGGAGGCGATCGTCGCCTCGAAGGGATTGGTCAGCGGGTAGCCATAGGTGGCCGCATCGACATCCACCGCAGACGCGGCCGCACTCATCAAGAGGCCACCCAGCAGGGCAGCAAGGCGCAGTGATCGAAGCATGACGGATCCCCAGGAAAGGCAAGGCAAAGTGTGTACTGCAGGCTAGGACACTCGTGCTATCGGCAAAGTTGCCTTGTGCCCCGGCATTTACCGTCCCCGATGTTGCCGTGCGGGCCAGTGCCAGGGCAACAGCGGGTTTTGTTTCTTTGCTGATAAAAGTAGCTCAGGCCGCCGCTTTTGCCTTGCACAGGCACGGTGGGGGATTATGCTGGGCGCCGTTTTCCTGTTTCCGGAGTTGTCATGTCCCGCCGTTTGCCGCTGATTGCCTTGCTTGTGTGCCTGTCGCTGTGGGCTGCGGCCTGCTATGGGGTGCGTTACGGCTTCATGGAGGATGTCAGGTGGGTCGGTGTGTGCAGCTCGCCCCAGGTGAGCTGGGAGTGCCAGTTGCGCGCCACGCTGGGCCTGATGATCCACTTGCGGGTGCTGGGCTGGGTCGCCCTGGGGTTGGCCGTGGTGGCGACGCTGGTGCCGCGTCGGGCCGGCTGGTGGCTGGCGGTGCTGTCACTGGTGTTCGGGCTGCCGGCACTGGCGCTGTACACCGTGAGCCTGGCGGCGTTCGCGCTGGTGCTGGCGGGGTTGCGGCTGGTGCGGCGCACGGCCTGAGGCTCACGCTGTATCGTTCGCCGGCAAGGCCGGCGCCTACCGGGTTCAACGTCTCCCTGCAGAGCCGGCCTTGCCGTCGAAGAGCCGACGCTCAGCCCTGCCTGATCCGCAGGCAGCGCCACAGCGCCGCGGTCATCAGCGCGCTCACCAGGGCCCACACCAGCGCCTGCTGGCTGCTCAAGCCCTCGATGAACAGCTGCGGCGCAATCCCGGCGCCGACGATGAAGGTCAGCAAGGCCACCTCGGCGCGTGCTACCCGCACCGGTCGCAGCAGGTACACCACCGCCGGCAGCACCAGCGCCGGGCTCGGGAAGCTGCGGTAGCGCGGGTCGAACACCAGCGCCAGCATGCTCACCGCCGCCGCGAAGCCGGCCGCCATCACCCACCAGCCGGCACGCGCCTGCAGCCAGGCGAACAGGCGCTCACGCCAGCCACTGCGCTGTGCCAGCGCCAGCGCGCCATGGGCCAGTACCACCAGGTTGAGCCCCGCCAGCAGCACGGCCCACAACCACTCGCCAACGAAGCGGCTGTTGACCCGTACCAGCTCGCCCCACAACCCCAGGCTGGCGGCCCCCAGTGCGGCCAGCAAGGGCAGCGCCAGGGCGCCACGCACGCCGCGCACCGGCCCGGCCAGGGCCAGGGTGGCGGCGAACAGCAGCACGCCGATGCCCAGCCACTGCGGCCAGAACGGCAGGTTGCTCACCGGGCCTTCGAGTATGCCCTTGTCCTGCCGGTCGGCATCGTACAGCCCCCAGTAACCGCCCACCGCGCCTTCGCTGGCGCGCTTCCACGGCTGGTCGAAGGCTTCGATCAGGTTGTAATGCCAGCCATTCTGCTCGGCCATGGCGACGAACCCGCGAATGAAGCGCGCTTCGTTGACCCGGCTGGGCAGGGCGGTTTCGCGCTGGCGCCCTTCGCTGGGCCAGCCGGTTTCGCCGATCATCACGTCCTTGGGCGCGAAGCGGTTGCCGAACACCTGGCGGATCTCGCCTACGTGGGCCAGCGCATCGTCGATGCCCTTGGGATCATCTTCCCAGTAGGGCAGCAGGTGAATGGTCACGAAGTCCACCTGCGGCGCGATCTGTGGGTGCTGCAGCCAGAACTCCCACACGTCGGCGTAGGTCACCGGTACCTGCACCTGGCTTTTCACCTGGTGGATCAGATCGGCCAGGTGATCGCCCGTCACTTCCTTGCGCAGCAGCACCTCGTTGCCCACGATCACGGCGCGGGTGATGTCCGGGTTGGCATTGGCGGTGGCGATCAGGGCCTTGATCTCCTTGGCCGTGACCAGCGGGTCGGCACTCACCCAGGCCCCGAACATCACCTTCAGGCCGTACTTGCGCGCCAGCTGCGGGATCGCTTCCAGGCCCGTCATCGAGTAGGTGCGGATGCATTCGAAGCGCTGTGCAAGCAGGGCGAGGTCAGCCTCCACGCGCTCCGGACGCAGGCTGAAGGGCTGGTCGAACGGCGACTGGTCCTTGTCGAAGGGCGTGTAGGAGACACATTGCAGCTTGTGCGTGGGGCTGGCGGCGTCCGGCAGCGATACCGGCTTGCCGAGCCCGTACCAGAGCCCGCCCAACGCGAACAGGCCAAGCAGGCAGGCAAACAGGTAGGGCAGCAGCGGGAAGCGGGCAGTCGAGGGCATGGCGCGGACCGGTCAGGAAACAAAGCCGCCAATACTACCTGCAAATGCCGGCCGGTAGCGGGCCTGGCTGGCGTTGTGATGTCGTTTCTCGATGTTTCGACGTCGCTGACAGAGCAGGTTGGCCGCCAGTGGCGGTTGATGATGCAGGTTCCGTGACGTGACGAGGGGATGCCTTGATGAAAATGCGACGACTCCTGGGGGCGGGCACTGCCCTGATACTGGCCATGGGCACCAGCCTGGCCATGGCCAAGGAAGTAAGCATCGGCTACGTCGATGGGTGGTCCGACAGCGTGGCAACCACCCATGTGGCGGCCGAGGTGATCAAGCAGAAGCTCGGTTATGACGTCAAGCTGATGCCGGTGGCCACCGGCATCATGTGGCAGGGGGTGGCCACCGGAAAGCTCGATGCGATGCTGTCGGCCTGGCTGCCGGTGACCCATGGCGAATACTGGGCCAAGAACAAGGACAACGTGGTCGACTACGGCCCCAACTTCAAGGACGCCAGGATTGGCCTGATCGTGCCCGAATACGTCAAGGCGCAGTCGATCGCCGACCTCGGAAGCGATGCCGGCTTCAAGAAGAAGATCGTCGGCATCGACGCCGGGTCCGGGGTGATGCTCAAGACCGACCAGGCCATCAAGGACTACGACCTTGCCGGCTACAAGCTGCAGGCCAGCTCCGGCGCTGCCATGACCTCTGAACTGGGGCGCGCCTACGCCAAGCAGCAGCCCATCGTGGTCACCGGCTGGGTGCCGCACTGGATGTTCGCCAAGTGGAAGCTGCGCTTTCTCGAAGACCCCAAAGGCGTGTACGGCGCCGCCGAGACGGTCAACAGCATCGGCAGCAAGGAACTCGATACGAAGGCGCCGGAAGTCGCAGCGTTCCTGAAGAAGTTCTCGTGGCAATCCAAGGACGAGATCGGCGAAGTCATGCTGGCCATTCAGGAAGGCGCAAAGCCGGACGCTGCGGCGAAGGAGTGGGTCGCCAAGCACCCCGAGCGGGTCGCCGAGTGGACCGCAAAATAATGGCCTAAGGCCTCTATCTGGCACCTTCCAGGGCCGCGCGGTGTTTTGCCACCGCGCGGCCCTTTGCATGGGCGGCTGTTACGTAGCCGGTAAAAGAGTTTTACATCTAAGACTAAGGTCGTCTGGAGTGCGTCCCAAGGCAGCATAAAGTGGCGTGGTACTACCCAATCTGTGCTGCGAGGACAAAAACAATGAACGACAGCATTTATCTCTCGATACAAAACAGCCCGCGGTTCAAGGAGCTGGTTTCAAAACGTGAACGCTTCGCCTGGATTCTCTCGGCGATCATGCTCGGCCTCTACGCCGCCTTTATCCTGTTGATTGCCTACGGCCCGCAGATTCTGGGTGCCAAGCTCAGCCCCGGCTCCTCGATTACCTGGGGTATCCCGCTGGGTGTGGGTCTGATCGTTTCGGCTTTCGTGCTGACCGGCATCTACGTACGTCGTGCCAACGGTGAGTTCGACGAGCTGAACAACGCGATCCTGAAGGAGGCTCAGCAATGATCCGGCGTCTACTGGCAACACTGGCCTTTGGCGCTTTCGCGCCTGCCGTCTGGGCCGCCGACGCCCTGACCGGCGAGGTGCACAAACAACCCCTGAACGTCTCGGCGATCCTGATGTTCGTCGCCTTCGTCGGTGCCACCCTGTGCATCACCTACTGGGCTTCCAAGCGCAACAAGTCGGCCTCTGACTACTACGCCGCAGGCGGGCGAATCACGGGCTTCCAGAACGGCCTGGCGATTGCCGGCGACTACATGTCGGCAGCCTCCTTCCTGGGTATTTCCGCACTGGTATACACCTCCGGCTACGACGGCCTGATCTACTCGATCGGCTTCCTGGTGGGCTGGCCGATCATTCTGTTCCTGATCGCCGAACGCCTGCGCAACCTGGGCAAGTACACCTTTGCCGACGTGGCCTCGTATCGCCTCGGGCAAAAGCAGATCCGCACCCTGTCGGCCTCCGGCTCGCTGGTGGTGGTGGCGTTCTACCTGATCGCGCAGATGGTCGGCGCCGGCAAGCTGATCCAGCTGCTGTTCGGCCTGGACTACCACGTGGCGGTCATCCTGGTGGGTATCCTGATGTGCATGTACGTGCTGTTCGGCGGCATGCTCGCAACCACCTGGGTACAGATCATCAAGGCGGTGCTGCTGCTGTCCGGTGCCAGCTTCATGGCGCTGATGGTGATGAAGCACGTCAACTTCGACTTCAATGCGCTGTTCTCCGAGGCGATCAAGGTTCACCCCAAGGGTGAGGCGATCATGAGCCCGGGCGGCCTGGTCAAAGACCCGATCTCCGCGTTCTCGCTGGGCCTGGCGCTGATGTTCGGTACCGCTGGCCTGCCGCACATCCTGATGCGCTTCTTCACCGTGAGCGACGCCAAGGAAGCGCGCAAGAGCGTGCTGTACGCAACCGGCTTCATCGGCTACTTCTACATCCTGACCTTCATCATCGGCTTCGGCGCGATCCTGCTGGTCAGCACCAACCCGGACTTCAAGGACGCAGCAGGCGCCTTGCTGGGCGGCAACAACATGGCTGCGGTGCACCTGGCCGACGCCGTGGGCGGCAGCATCTTCCTGGGCTTCATCTCGGCAGTGGCCTTCGCCACCATCCTGGCAGTGGTTGCCGGCCTGACCCTGGCCGGTGCCTCGGCGGTGTCCCATGACCTGTATGCCAGCGTATGGCGCAAGGGCAAGGTCAACGACAAGGACGAGATCCGCGTGTCGAAGATCACCACCGTCGCACTGGGTGTGCTGGCCATCGGCCTGGGTATCCTGTTCGAAAGCCAGAACATCGCGTTCATGGTCGGCCTGGCGTTCTCGATCGCGGCCAGCTGCAACTTCCCGGTACTGCTGCTTTCGATGTACTGGAAGAAGCTGACCACCCGTGGCGCCATGATCGGCGGCTGGATGGGGCTGGTAAGTGCGGTGGGCCTGATGGTGCTCGGTCCGACCATCTGGGTGCAGATCCTGGGTCACGAGAAAGCCATCTACCCGTATGAGTACCCGGCGCTGTTCTCGATGCTGATTGCCTTTGCCGGTATCTGGTTCTTCTCGGTTACCGACAAGTCCAAGGCAGCGGATGACGAGCGTGCGCTGTTCTTCCCGCAGTTTGTCCGGTCGCAAACCGGCCTGGGGGCAAGCGGTGCTGTTTCGCACTGAGTCCTGAGCAATAAAAAAACGGCCTTCGGGCCGTTTTTTTATGTGGGGGCCATTGCACCCCCGGGTTTCTATATCTTGCCGAGCAACAACAGGATCAACAGGATGATCAGCACGGTACCAATGATGCCGGACGGGCCGTAGCCCCAACTTCTGGAGTGCGGGAAAACGGGTAAGCCACCGATCAACAGCAAAATCAGGATGATGATAAGTATGGTGCCCATGGCAGAGTCCTTTTGTTGAGTACGGTAATCAGCGTGTGCAGTTGCGATCCATCTCTTCGGTCATGACGTTCATGTCCGCCTGTTAATTCGGACTCCCACAGGCAACTAAAAGTTTAGTTCGATATGTGTTTGCCCGCGCCATTCAGCATCCTGATACAGCGTGGGCGTCGCTGCACCCTTCGCTACACTGGCCTTCAACTTCAGGAACAAGGCATCCGGCTATGCAAAACCGCATGATGATCACTGGCGCCGGGTCCGGCCTTGGCCGCGAGATTGCCCTGCGCTGGGCCCGCGAGGGTTGGCAACTGGCCCTGAGCGACATCGGCGAGGCCGGCCTGCAGCAGACCCTCGCGCTGGTGCGCGAGGCGGGCGGCGAGGGCTTCGTCCAGCGTTGCGACGTGCGCGACTACAGCCAGCTCACCGCCCTGGCCCAGGCCTGCGAAGAAAAGCTCGGCGGCATCGATGTGATCGTCAACAACGCCGGGGTGGCGTCGGGCGGTTTTTTTGCCGAGCTGTCGCTGGAAGACTGGGACTGGCAGATCGCGATCAACCTGATGGGCGTGGTCAAGGGCTGCAAGGCGTTCCTGCCGCTGCTCGAACGCAGCAAGGGCCGCATCATCAACATCGCGTCCATGGCGGCGCTGATGCAGGGGCCGGCCATGAGCAACTACAACGTGGCCAAGGCCGGGGTGGTGGCGCTGTCCGAAAGCCTGCTGGTGGAGCTGCGCCAGCAGCAGGTGGCGGTGCACGTGGTGTGCCCGTCGTTCTTCCAGACCAACCTGCTGGATTCGTTCCGCGGCCCCACCCCGGCAATGAAGGCCCAGGTGGGCAAACTGCTGGAAAGCTCGCCGATCAGCGCCAGCGACATTGCCGGCTGTATCTACGAGGGGGTGGCGCGCGGTGACTTCATGATTCTGCCCCACGAGCAGGGGCGCCTGGCCTGGCAGCTCAAGCAGCGCGACCCGCAGGCGCTGTATGACGAAATGGCCGAGATGGCCGTGCGAATGCGTGCCAAGGGGCGTCAGACGCAGGCGTAGGCTGTTCGCTACGGTATGCTAGGCGCTTTTGCGCGGGTAGCAGCGGACGTGATGAATTATGTGTGGTTCTTTCTGGCGGCGGTGTTCGAGATCGCCGGCTGTTATGCCTTCTACATGTGGCTGCGGCTGGGCAAGAGCGGCTGGTGGATCGCCCCCGCGCTGCTCAGCCTGACCCTGTTCGGCCTGCTGCTGACCCGCGTCGAGGCGGCCTACGCCGGGCGCGCCTACGCCGCCTATGGCGGCATCTATATCGTCACTTCGCTGCTGTGGCTGGCGGTGGTGGAGCGTGCCCGGCCGATGGGCAGCGACTGGCTCGGTGCGCTGCTGTGCGTGATCGGCGCCACCATCATCGTGATCGGACCACGTCTGCAAAACAGCTGAGCGGGTAGGATCTTGTAGGCAAATTCCCGCAAAGTTGTGGGAATTGTCTATTTGCCTGTCAGAGCGTTGAACCGTTTCAGCACCCGGTTCAGTCTTCACTCTCCCCTGATGTGGAGGATTGGAGAATGCTGGTCATAGGGCGCGAAGTCGGCGAGGTCATCACCATCGATGACGACATCAAGATCAAGGTGCTGTCGGTAGACGGCAACACGGTGCGTTTCGGCATCTGCGCACCACGCGATGTGGAGGTGCACCGTGCAGAAATCTATCGGCGTATCGCCGAGCAACTGGGCAAGGGCGGCCTGGGCGCCTGATCACTGATCGTCGAGCAGCTCGCGGGGCACTTCATGCCTGGCGAGCAGTTGGCACTGCTGGCTGTCCAGGTCGAACAGGATCACCGCCTGCCCCTTGGCCAGCGCCTGGCGCACGCGCAATACACGGGTTTCCAGCGGGGTGTCGTCGCCATTGTCGGTACCGTCGCGGGTGACGAAGTCTTCGATCAGGCGGGTGAGGGTGTCGGCTTCGAGCTGGTCGTAGGGTATCAACATAAAAAAGCTACAGAATCAGGAAAGGTTTCGCACATGCTACGCGAAACCTTTCCTGCATGTGGCCTGCAGTGGCTAGCCTTTTTGGCCAACCAGGCTGTCCACCGCCGGTACGCGGGTATCACTTTCCATTTGTGCGTCGTGTTCCAGCTGGTGGCTGAAGCTTTCCAGCGAACTGCCGGTGGGCTTGGAATCGCTGGCGAACACCGGCGGGCTGAGCAGGTAGGCGCTGAGCAGGCGGCTGAGGGCAGCCAGGCTGTCGATATGGGTGCGCTCGTAGCCGTGGGTGGCGTCGCAGCCGAACGCCAGCAGCGCGGTACGGATGTCATGCCCGGCGGTGATCGCCGAATGCGCGTCGCTGAAGTAGTAGCGGAACAGGTCGCGGCGCACCGGCAGGTTGTGCTCGCGGCCCAGGCTCAGCAGGTGGCGCGACAGGTGGTAGTCGTAGGGGCCGGCGGAGTCCTGCATGGCCACGCTGACCGCGTGTTCGCTGGAGTGCTGGCCGGGGGCGACCGGGGCGATGTCGATGCCGACGAATTCGCTGACGTCCCACGGCAATGCGGCGGCGGCCCCCGAGCCGGTTTCTTCGGTGATGGTGAACAGCGGATGGCAGTCGATCTGTGGCTGGATGCCGCTTTCGACGATGGCCTTGAGCGAGGCCAGCAGCGCCGCGACGCCGGCCTTGTCGTCCAGGTGACGGGCGCTGATATGGCCGCTTTCGGTGAACTCGGGCAACGGATCGAAGGCCACGAAGTCACCGATGCCGATGCCCAGGGTTTCACAGTCGGCGCGGGTGGTGCAGTAGGCATCCAGGCGCAGCTCGACGTGCTCCCAGCTGACCGGCATCTGGTCGACCGCGGTATTGAAGGCGTGCCCGCTGGCCATCAGCGGCAGCACGCTGCCGCGAAACACGCCGGTGTCGGTGAACACGCTGACCCGGCTGCCCTCGGCGAAACGGCTCGACCAGCAGCCGACCGGGGCCAGGCCCAGACGGCCGTTGTCCTGCAAGGTGCGCACGCTGGCGCCGATGGTGTCCAGGTGCGCCGAAACGGCGCGGTCGGGCGAGCTCTTGCGGCCCTTGAGGGTGGCGCGGATGGTGCCGCGCCGGGTCAGCTCGAAGGGGATACCCAGTTCTTCCAGGCGCTCGGCCACGTAGCGCACGATGGTGTCGGTGAAGCCGGTGGGGCTGGGGATGGCGAGCATTTCCAGCAGGACCTTCTGCAGATAGGTCAGGTCCGGTTCGGGCAATTGATCAGGCATGCGGACTCCTCGTGGGGCGTTGTCACGGCACCGGCCGGCTGTGCGGGAACAGCAGGTCGACGAAGCGTTCGGCAGTGGGTTGGGGTTCGTGGTTGGCCAGACCGACCCGTTCATTGGCTTCGATGAACACGTAGTCGGGCTGGTCGGCGGCCTTGACCATCAGGTCCAGGCCGACCACCGGAATGTCCAGGGCGCGGGCGGCCCGCACGGCGGCATCCACCAGGGTCGGGTGCAGGCGTGCGGTGACGTCTTCCAGGCAGCCGCCGGTGTGCAGGTTGGCGGTACGCCGTACGGCCAGGCGCTGGCCGGCGGGCAGAATGGTGTCGTAGTCGACCCCGGCGGCGTGCAGGGTGCGCTGGGTCTCGGCGTCGAGCGGGATCTTGCTTTCGCCACCGGTGGCGGCCTGGCGCCTGCGGCTCTGGGCTTCGATCAGCGCACCGATGGCGTGCTGGCCGTCGCCGACGATCGAGGCCGGGTGACGAATCGCTGCGGCCACCACCTCGTAGCCGATGACCACGATGCGCAGGTCCAGCCCTTCATGAAAGCTTTCCAGCAGCACGCGGCTGTCGTATTGGCGCGCGTGCTCGATGGCGGTGTCCAGGTCTTGCAGGCAGGTCAGGTTGACCGCCACGCCGTTGCCCTGTTCGCCATCCAGCGGCTTGACCACCACCGCGCCGTGGTCTTCCAGAAAGGCCAGGTTGTCGGCGGCGTTGCCCGCCAGCTGTTGCGCCGGCAGGCTCAGGCCGGCGGCTTCGAGCACCTTGTGGGTCAGGCTCTTGTCCTGGCACAGGGTCATGCTCACGGCGGTGGTCAGGTCGCTGAGTGACTCGCGGCAGCGCACCCGGCGTCCGCCGTGGTTGAGGGTGAACAGCCCGGCGGTGGCATCGTCCACCTGCACATCGATGCCGCGCTTGTAGGCTTCCTCGACGATGATTCGCGCATAAGGGTTGAGCCCGGCCTCCGGCCCCGGCCCCAGGAAAAGCGGCTGGTTGATGCCGTTCTTGCGCTTGACCGCGAAGGTGGGCAGGGTGCGAAAGCCCAGCTTGGCGTACAGCCGCTTGGCCTGGCGATTGTCGTGCAGCACCGACAGGTCGAGGTGGCTCAGCCCGCGGCTCATGAAGTGTTCGATCAGGTGGCGTACCAGTACTTCGCCGACCCCGGGCCGGGTACAGTTGGGGTCCACGGCCAGGCACCACAGGCTGCTGCCGTGCTCCGGGTCGTCGAAGGCCTTTTGATGATTCAGCCCCATCACGCTGCCGATCACCGCACCGTTGTCCTCGTCTTCGGCCAGCCAGTACACCGGGCCGCCCTGGTGGCGCGGAGTGATCAGCGCCGGGTCGACCGGCAGCATGCCACGGGCCACGTACAGCTCGTTGATGGCTGCCCAGTCGCTGTCGCTCTGTGCGCGGCGGATACGAAAGCCGCGAAACACTCGCTGCGCCTGGCGGTAGTCGCTGAACCACAGGCGCAAGGTGTCGGAGGGGTCGAGAAACAGCTGTTGCGGCGCCTGGGCCAGTACCTGCTGGGGGGCGGCCACGTACAGCGCGATATCGCGCTCGCCGGGCTGCTCCTTGGCCAGGGCCGCCGCCAGGCTGGCCGGGTCGGGGTAGGTGTGGCCGATCAGCAGCCGGCCCCAACCACAATGCAACCAGCGCGGCTGGTCGTGCGGGTCGCTGCCGTCGCCGGCCAGTTGCGCCTGCAGGCGTTCATAGGACGGCACCTGGCCGCGCAGCAGGCGCTGGCCATAGGGTGAGGCATGGGCTTTCATCGATCAGATTCCTTGTTCGCTGAGCCACAGGTTCAGCGCGGCCAGTTGCCACAGCTTGGAGCCGCGCAGCGGCGTCAGTTGCCCATGCGGGTCGCTGAGCAGGCGGTCGAGCATGGCCGGGTTGAACAGGCCGCGGTCCTGGCTCGGGTCCAGCAGCAGCTCGCGTACCCAGTCCAGGGTGGCGCCTTGCAGGTGCTTGAGGCCCGGTACCGGGAAGTAGCCCTTCTTGCGGTCGATGACTTCACTGGGGATGACCAGTCGCGCGGCTTCCTTGAGCACCTGCTTGCCGCCATCGGGCAGCTTGAACTGGGCCGGCACCCGCGCCGACAGCTCCACCAGCCGGTAGTCGAGGAACGGCGTGCGAGCCTCCAGGCCCCAGGCCATGGTCATGTTGTCGACCCGTTTGACCGGGTCGTCGACCAGCATCACCGTGCTGTCCAGGCGCAGGGCCTTGTCGACTGCCGCGCTGGCGCCGGGCTGGGCGAAGTGCTGGCGCACGAAGTCGCCGGCGGCGTCATTGCCCAGCAGCCAGGCCGGCTGCACGGTGTCGCGGTACTCGTCGTAGCTGCGGTCGAAGAAGGCCTCGCGGTAGGCCGCGTACGGGTCCTTGGCGCCGTCCACCTGCGGGTACCAGTGGTAGCCGGCGAACAGCTCGTCGGCACCCTGGCCGCTCTGCACCACCTTGCAGTGCTTGGCCACTTCCCGCGAGAGCAGGTAGAAGGCGATGCAGTCGTGGCTGACCATCGGCTCGCTCATGGCGCGGAACGCGGCCGGCAGTTGCTCGATGATTTCGCGCTCGTCGATGCGCAACTGGTGGTGGCGGGTGCCGTAGTGCTTGGCGATCAGGTCCGAATACTGGAACTCGTCGCCACGTTCGCCGCCGGCATCTTCGAAGCCGATGGAGAAGGTCGACAGGTCCTCGACCCCGACTTCGCGCAGCAGGCCGACCAGCAGGCTGGAGTCGACGCCGCCCGAGAGCAGCACGCCGACATCCACGGCCGCACGCTGACGGATTGCAACGGCTTCGCGGGTGCTGTCGAGCACGCGGTCGCGCCAGTCTTCCAGGGTCAGGTGCTGTTCATCGGTGCGTGGGCCGTAGTGCAGGTTCCACCACACGTGCTGCTCGGCGCGGCCCTGGGCGTCGATGCGCATCCAGGTGGCCGGTGGCAGCTTTTCGATGTTCGCCAGCAGGGTCCGCGGGGCGGGCACCACGGCGTGGAAGTTCAGGTAGTGGTTGAGTGCCACCGGGTCGAGCACCGGGTTGATGTCGCCGCCCTTGAGCAGGGCCGGCAGGCTCGATGCGAAGCGCAGGCGTTCGCCGGTGCGCGACAGGTACAGCGGCTTGACCCCCAGGCGGTCGCGGGCGAGGAACAGCTGCTGGCTGTCACGTTCCCAGATCGCCAGGGCGAACATGCCGTTCAGGCGCGGCAGCAGATCGGCGCCCCAGGCGTGGTAGCCCTTGAGCAGCACTTCGGTGTCGCCGTCCGAGTAGAAGGCATAGCCCAGGCTTTCGAGTTCGGCGCGCAGTTCGGGGAAGTTGTAGATGGCGCCGTTGAATGCCAGCGACAGGCCCAGCTGGCTGTCGATCATGGGCTGGGCCGAGCCGTCGGACAGGTCCATGATCTTCAGGCGTCGGTGGCCCAGGGCGATGGGCCCCTGGCTATGGAAGCCCCAGGCATCCGGGCCGCGGGGCGCCAGGTGATGGGTCATCCGTTCGACCGCGGCCAGGTCCGCCGGGCGTGGTGTGTTGGCTACAGGGGTGAAACGAAACTCTCCAGCTAATCCGCACATAAGTCCTTACCGGTTTTTCCGTTGGGGAAGGTGCCCTGAATTCGGGCACATAGGAACTGACCGGTGCGGATCCTGTGAGTTTTAGATCAATCTGTTATAAGCCTTCAGCCTTGCTTGCCCTTGCCGCGTATCAGTTCGCGCAACATGAAACGATTCGGGTGGCAGGCCTCGGCCACGTCGCGCGGCACCGGCAAGGGTGCGTTGTCGACCCAGGCGGCGATCAGTTCCCCCGCCAGAGGCGCGGTGATCAGGCCGCGCGAACCATGGCCGCTGTTCACATACAGGCCCTCCAGCCAGGGGCACGAACTGTCCGGCAGCTGTCGCGCGTCCTTGCCGAGCACGGCATACGCCTGGTTGAACGCCGCCTTGTCGGCCAACGGGCCGACGATCGGCAGGTAGTCGGGGCTGGTGCAGCGAAACGCCGCGCGGCCCTGCAGGCTGGCAGGTTCCAGCTCGGCAGCGCCAAGGCGTTCTGCCAGGTCGCCGGAGATTTCCCGCAGCAGCTCCAGGTTGCTCGCATGTTCGGCAGCGGTGGGGGCGAGGTCGGTGCTGTGGAAGTCGAAGCTCGCCCCCAGGGTGTGTTCGCCCAGGCGCGGCGGCGCGACGTAACCGTCGGCGCACACCACGGTGCCCAGCGCGCGGCTGGCGTTGGTGGCCGGCAGGCGGGTGATCTGCCCGCGGATGCGCTTGAGCGGCAGCTCGGCGCACGGCTCGAAACGATGGATGTCCGCTGCGCTGGCCAGCACCACCAGCGGCGCGCTGGCCAGCAGGCGCTCGCCGTCCCATGCCTGCCACAAGCCGTCGACCTTGCGCAGCTGTACCACGTCATGGTGGGGCAGCAGGGTGATGTTCGGTTGCCCGGCCTGCCATTGGCACAGCGCGGGCGGATGCACCCAGCCGCCCTCGGGGTAGTACAGACCGCCACTGGGCAGGCCGACCCCGGCCACGGCTTCGGCCTGCGGCTGGTCGAGGCGCTGCAGCAGGGTGTCGCTGAACACCTGGTCGAGCTTGATCTGGCGCTGGTCTTCCTTGTCGTCGAAGGCCAGTTGCAGCACCCCGCAGGCGTCCCAGTCGGTGCCGCGCTGCAACTGTTCGAGCAGGCGGCGGGTGTAGCCGAAGCCGGCGACGATTAGCCGCGACAGTGCGGTGCCGTGGGCCGACAGCTTCAGGTACAGCACGCCCTGGGGGTTGCCCGAGGCTTCACCGGCAGGGGCGGCGTGGCGCTCCAGCAGGCGTACCTGCCAGCCGCGCGCCGCCAGGCTGGCGGCGGTGGCGCAACCGGCCAGGCCGGCGCCGATCACCAGCGCCTCGCGGGGGCCGGCCAGCGGCGCGGGGCGCGCGAACCATGGGGCAACCGGCGCGAGCGGCGCTTGCTCGGCAGGCCAGCCGGTGAATGCGCCGCGCAGCACTTCCCATTTTTTGCCGATACCCGGAATGCGCTTCATCTTGAAGCCCACCGCAATCAGCCCGCGACGCACCCAGCCGGTGCTGGTGAAGGTGCCAAGTGTGGCACCCGGCGCCGACAGGCGGCCGAGCTGGGCGAACAGCTCGGGGGTCCACATGTCGGGGTTCTTGGCCGGGGCAAAGCCATCGAGAAACCAGGCGTCAATGGGGGCGTCCAACTGCGGCAGCTGTTCCCGCGCATCGCCGATCATCAGGGTCAGGGTCACCCGACCCTGGTCGAAGACGAACTGCTGGAAACCTTCGTGCACCGCCACGTACTGCGCCAGCAGTGGCTGGCTGAACGGCGTCAGCTCGGGCCACAGGGCCAGGGCCTTGGCCAGGTCGGCATGGCTGAGGGGGTATTTTTCGACGCTGACGAAATGCAGGCGTGCCCCGGCCGGTGCAAAGTCGGCGAACACCTGCCAGGCGCAGAAGAAATTCAGGCCGGTGCCGAAGCCGGTTTCCCCGATCACCAGGCAACTGCCGTCGGCCATCGCGGCGAAGCGCTGGCGCAGGTCGTTCTGCTCGATGAACACATGACGGGTTTCCTCCAGGCTCTGCTCCTTGGAGAAATAGATGTCGTCGTACTGGCGTGAATAAGGGCGGCCCTGTTCATCCCACTCGATCTGGGCGTACTGGGTCGGGGTGGCGGGGGTGTCGTTCATGTTCGGCTCGGCAACAGCGAAGCGTGCATTCTAGCCGATCGCCTTGCGACAAAGGGCTGCGTGATCCGCTAGTCTTGCTTATCCAAGAAGGGAGCCTGGTATGTTCGAATCCGCCGAAATTGGTCACGCCATCGACAAAGAAACCTATGACGCCGAAGTGCCGGCGTTGCGCGAAGCCTTGCTCGAAGCCCAGTTCGAGCTCAAGCAGCAGTCTCGCTTTCCGGTCATCGTGCTGATCAATGGCATCGAGGGGGCCGGCAAGGGCGAAACCGTCAAGCTGCTCAACGAGTGGATGGACCCGCGCCTGATCGAGGTGCGCACCTTCGACCAGCAGACCGACGAGGAGCTGGCCCGGCCGCCGGCCTGGCGCTACTGGCGGGCCTTGCCGAGCAAGGGGCGCATGGGCGTCTTCTTCGGCAACTGGTACAGCCAGATGCTGCAGGGGCGGGTGCATGGCCAGTTCAAGGACGCGGTGCTCGACCAGGCCATCAACGGTGCCGAACGGCTGGAAAAGATGCTGTGCGACGAAGGCGCGCTGATCTTCAAGTTCTGGTTTCACCTGTCCAAGAAGCAGATGAAGGCGCGGCTCAAGTCGCTCAAGGATGACCCGCTGCACAGCTGGAAGATCAGCCCGCTGGACTGGCAGCAATCGCAGACCTATGACCGGTTCGTGCGCTTCGGCGAACG
Source organism: Pseudomonas sp. VE 267-6A (assembly GCF_024126555.1). Lineage (NCBI taxonomy): Bacteria > Pseudomonadati > Pseudomonadota > Gammaproteobacteria > Pseudomonadales > Pseudomonadaceae > Pseudomonas > Pseudomonas sp. VE 267-6A. The sequence continues at coordinate 112,302 of NZ_JAMYBY010000017.1, read as the reverse complement.
GGTGCTGCGCCGCACCAGCCGTGACTATGCGCCCTGGCACATCATCGAGGGCGTGGACCCGAACTACCGCAGCCTGGCAGTGGGCAAGATCCTGCTCGAGGGCCTGCAGAACGCCTTGAAGGCCAAGGCCCTGGGGCGCCAGACCAACATCGCGCCGCTGGGCGAATCCATCGACGGACGCAGCCTGCTGGGCAGCCTGGACATGACCCTGCGTCTGGACAAGAACGACTACCAGGAGCAGCTGATTGTCGAGCAGGCCCGTCTGGCGGGCCTGCTGCGTGACAAGCGCATGCGTCGCCACGCGCTGGTGGCGGTGTTCGAGGGCAACGACGCTGCAGGCAAGGGCGGTGCCATTCGGCGCGTGGCCGCCGCGCTGGACCCGCGTCAGTACCGCATCGTGCCGATTGCCGCCCCTACCGAGGAGGAGCGGGCGCAGCCCTACCTGTGGCGGTTCTGGCGGCACATTCCGGCGCGCGGCAAGTTCACGGTGTTCGACCGCTCGTGGTACGGGCGGGTGCTGGTGGAGCGTATCGAGGGTTTTTGCAGCCAGGCCGACTGGATGCGCGCCTATGGCGAGATCAACGATTTCGAGGAGCAACTGCACGACGCTGGCGTGGTGGTGGTCAAGTTCTGGCTGTCGATCGACGAGCAGACCCAGCTGGAGCGTTTTCAGGAGCGCGAGCAGATACCGTTCAAACGCTTCAAGATCACCGAGGAAGACTGGCGCAACCGCGACAAGTGGGACGCGTACTCCGAGGCGGTGGGCGACATGGTCGACCGCACCAGCACCGAAGTGGCGCCCTGGACGCTGGTGGAGGCCAATGACAAGCGTTGGGCGCGAGTGAAGGTGCTGCGCACCATCAACGAGGCGCTGGAGGCGGCGTTCAAGAAAGACAAGAAGTGATCATTGGCCGCATCGCGGGGCAAGCCCGCTCCCACAGGCACTCCATCAGCCTTGTGGGAGCGGCTTGACCCGCGACGGGCTGCGTAGCAGAGCTTTTTTCAGCCTTTGCCGCCGGCCTCGAGCATCTGCTCCGGCCTTACCCATTCATCGAACTGCGCATCGGTCAGATACCCCAGTTCCAGCGCTGCCTCGCGCAGGGTGGTGCCTTCGGCGTAGGCCTTCTTGGCGATCTGCGCCGACTTGTCGTAACCGATATGCGGGTTGAGCGCCGTCACCAGCATCAGCCCGCGCTCCAGGTGCTCGGCCATCTGCTGCGGGTCTGGCTCGATGCCCGCCACGCAGTGCTGCTGGAAGTTGCGGCAGCCATCGGCCAGCAGTTCGATCGACTGCAGCAGGTTGTGGATGATCACCGGCTTGAACACGTTGAGCTGCAGGTGGCCCTGGCTGGCGGCAAAGCCGATGGTGGTGTCGTTGCCCAGCACCTGGCAGGCCAGCATCGACAGTGCCTCGCACTGGGTCGGGTTGACCTTGCCGGGCATGATCGAGCTGCCCGGCTCGTTGGCCGGCAGGCGCACCTCGGCCAGCCCCGCGCGCGGCCCGGAGCCGAGCAGGCGCAGGTCGTTGGCCAGCTTCATCAGGGCCACGGCCAGGGTTTTCAGCGCACCGGCCAGGGTGATCAGCGGCTCGTGCCCGGCCAGTGCTGCAAACTTGTTGGGCGCGGTGACGAACGGCAGCCCCGACAAGGCGGCAAGCTCGGCGGCGATCGCCTCGGCAAAGCCGTGCGGCGCGTTCAGCCCGGTACCCACGGCGGTACCGCCCTGGGCCAGTTCGCACACCGCCGGCAGCGCCGCGCGGATGGCGCGCTGGGCGTAGTCCAGTTGGGCCACGTAGGCCGAGACCTCCTGGCCGAAGGTGATCGGGGTGGCGTCCATCATGTGGGTTCGCCCGGTCTTGACCAGTTGCATGTGGCGTGCGGCCAGTTCGGCCAACCCGCCCGACAGCTCGGCGATGGCCGGCAGCAGTTGCTGGTTGACCGCCTGTGCGGCGGCAATGTGCATGGCGGTCGGGAAGCAGTCGTTGGAGCTCTGCGAGCGGTTGACGTGGTCGTTGGGGTGCACCGGCACCTTGCCGCCGCGGCCCTTGCCGGCCAGCTCGTTGGCGCGCCCGGCCAACACTTCGTTGGCGTTCATGTTGCTCTGGGTGCCGCTGCCGGTCTGCCACACCACCAGCGGGAACTGGTCGTCATGCTCGCCGGCCAACACCTCGTCGGCGGCCTGTTCGATCAGGCGGGCGATGTCGGCCGGCAGGTCGCCGTTGCGGTCATTGACCCGCGCTGCGGCTTTCTTGATCAGCACCAGCGCGTGCAGTACCGCCAGCGGCATGCGTTCCTTGCCGATGGCAAAGTTGATCAGCGAGCGCTGGGTCTGGGCACCCCAGTAGGCCTCGTCAGGAACTTCAACCGGGCCCAGGCTGTCAGTTTCGATACGGCTCATGCGGTACGCACTCCTTCAATGGCTTGTTTGCGCAGTTTAGGCCCTGATTCGGCATGGCGGTTCCATTGCCTGTCGTCCCTCTTGAGCAGGCTGCCCCAGTCGGCGCAGAATGCTCTACTCTGGGTACGCCCTCTTTTTATTTTAAGGAATTTCGATGACCCGTCTTCGCGCCCTCTGCACGGCTGTCGCGCTGGTCTGCGCCAGCGGCCAGGCACTCGCCGATACCGCCAGCCATAACGCCAGCGCTGAAAAATTCCTGGTGATGGCGCACGCCGACAAACTGGGTACCCCGGTCTACATGCAGGTGCAGCAGATGTTTGCCCAGCGCTTCGAGCAGACCAAGGCGCCGGCGTCCAAAAAGGCCGTGCTTGAAACCTACCAGGCCAAGGCCAACGCAGCCCTGGACCAGGCCATCGGCTGGAACAAGCTCAAGCCGGACATGATCAAGCTGTACACCAGCACCTTCAGCGAATCCGAGCTCAAGGACCTGGTCGCCTTCTACCAGTCGCCACTGGGCAAGAAAGTCCTGGAAAAGATGCCTGCCGTTACCCAGCAGTCGGCCCAGCTGACCCAGCAGAAGCTTGAAAGCGCCGTGCCGGTGGTCAACAAGCTGCTGGCCGACATGACCAACGAGCTGGACCCGTCCGCCGGCAAGGCGGCCGCACCGGCCAAGAAACCTTAAGCGGAGCCCAGCATGTCGATGCAGCAGAAGATCGAACAGAGCCTGGCGGCGCTCGCCCCGCAGCACCTCGAGGTGCTGGACGAGAGCCACATGCACAGCCGGGGCCAGCAGACCCACTACAAGGCCGTGCTGGTCAGCGAACAGTTCGATGGCTTGAACAGCGTCAAGCGCCACCAGAAGGTCTACGCCACCCTGGGTGACCTGATGGGGCAGTTCCATGCCCTGGCGTTGCATACCTACACCCCGCAGGAATGGCAGAAAATCGGCAGCGCGCCGGCTTCGCCCACCTGCGCCGGAGGCAGCAAACACTGAAATCCCTTTCAGGTTTTTGCTAGAATCCGCAACGCGCCGCCTGTCGGCGCGTTTTTTATTGTCGACCCGGTCCGCCCTTTGCGAGGGTGACCACCTGGAGAATCAAGGCATGACCCAAGCTATCGTCGTGGCGGCGCTGTACAAGTTCGTCACCCTGAAAGATTACGTCGAGCTGCGCGAGCCGCTGCTCGAGACCATGGAGCGCAACGGGGTCAAGGGCACCCTGCTGCTGGCCGAAGAGGGTATCAACGGCACCGTGTCGGCTACCCGCGAAGGCATCGATGGCCTGCTGGCCTGGCTGCGCAGCGATGCACGCCTGGTGGACATCGATCACAAGGAATCGTACTGCGACGAACAGCCGTTCTACCGCACCAAGGTCAAGCTCAAGAAAGAGATCGTGACCCTCGGCGTGCCGGGCGTGGACCCGAACCGGACGGTCGGTACCTATGTCGAGCCCAAGGACTGGAACGCGCTGATCAGCGACCCCGAAGTGCTGCTGATCGACACCCGCAACGACTATGAAGTGGCGATTGGTACCTTCGAGGGCGCCATCGACCCCAAGACCACCACCTTTCGCGAGTTTCCCGAGTACATCAAGGCCAACTTCGACCCTGCCCGGCACAAGAAGGTGGCGATGTTCTGCACCGGTGGCATCCGCTGCGAAAAAGCCTCCAGCTATATGCTCGGCGAGGGTTTCGAAGCGGTCTATCATCTTAAGGGTGGCATCCTGAAGTACCTCGAGGAGGTCCCCCAGGAAGAAACGCGCTGGCAGGGCGACTGCTTTGTCTTCGACAACCGCGTGACCGTGCGTCACGACCTCAGCGAAGGCGACTACGACCAGTGCCACGCCTGTCGTACCCCGATCAGCGTGGAAGAACGGGCCTCCGAGCATTATTCGCCAGGCATCAGCTGCCCGCATTGCTGGGACAGCCTGAGCGAGAAGACCCGGCGCAGCGCCATCGATCGGCAGAAGCAGATCGAGTTGGCCAAGGCCCGCAACATGCCCCACCCGATCGGCCACAACTATCGCAAAGCCGAGGTGTGATGGATGACCGCTCGCCTGCTGTATGTAATGGACCCGATGTGCTCCTGGTGCTGGGGTTTCGCACCCGTGGCCGAGGCCCTGATACGGCAGGCGCGCGAGGCCGGCGTGGACACCCACCTGGTGCCCGGCGGCCTGCGCTCGGGCAGCAGTGCGCTGGATGTCTCCACCCGGCGCTACATTCTTGAACACTGGCAGGCGGTCAACCAGGCCACCGGCCAGCCGTTCCAGCTCGAGGGCGCGATGCCCGAAGGCTTTGTCTACGACACCGAACCTGCCTGCCGCGCGCTGGTGGCTGCACGCAGCCTCGACCCGCAGCGGGCCTGGACGCTGCTGGGGATGATCCAGCAGGCGTTCTACCAGCGCAGCGAAGACGTGACCCTGCCGGTCAAGCTGGTGGAACTGGCCGAGCAGGCCGGTTTCGACCGCGCCGCCTTCGCCGAGGCCTTCAGCAGCGGCGACACCCGCAGCGCCACCGCCGCCGACTTCACCTGGGTGCAGGACCTGGGCATCGCGGGCTTTCCGACCCTGCTCGCCGAGCGCAATGGCCAACTGGCCCTGCTGACCAACGGCTACCAGGCCCTGGGGGCGCTGCAGCCGCTGCTGGGGCGCTGGCTGGAGCATGCGGTCAATGCTTGACCTGCCTGGCTCCCCCGACCCGGTGCCCGGGCCGACGCCGGCACCTGTCGATCGCTTGAGCTGGGCCGAGATCCGGCGCCTGGCGCAACACCACAAGAAAGCCCTGTGGACTGCCAACGGCGTGGCCGTGCTGGCGGCCCTGTGCAGTGTGCCGATTCCGCTGCTGCTGCCGTTGCTGGTCGACGAAGTGCTGCTGGGGCACGGCGATGCGGCGCTCAAGTGGATGAACAACCTGCTGCCCGCCAGCTGGCAGGTGGCGGCCGGCTACATCGGCCTGATGCTGGTCTTCACCCTGACGCTGCGCTGTGCGGCACTGGCTTTCAACGTGGTGCAGGCCAAGCTGTTCGCCGGGCTGGCCAAGGACATCGTCTACCGGCTGCGCATCCGCCTGATCGAGCGGCTCAAGCGCATCTCGCTGAGCGAGTACGAGAGCCTGGGCAGCGGTACGGTGACCACGCACCTGGTCACCGATCTGGACACCGTGGACAAGTTCGTCGGTGAAACCCTCAGCCGCTTTCTGGTGGCCATGCTCACGCTGGCCGGCACCTCGGCGATCCTGTTGTGGATGCACTGGCAGCTGGCGCTGTTGATCCTGCTGTTCAACCCGCTGGTGATCTTTGCCACGGTGCAGTTGGGCAAGCGGGTCAAGCACCTGAAGAAACTCGAGAACGACAGCACCTCGCGCTTCACCCAGGCACTGACCGAAACCCTGGATGCGATCCAGGAAATCCGTGCCGGCAACCGCCAGGGCTACTTTCTCGGGCGCCTGGGCATGCGTGCCCAGGAGGTGCGCAACTATGCGGTGTCCTCGCAATGGAAGAGCGATGCCAGCAGCCGCGCCAGTGGCTTGCTGTTCCAGTTCGGCATCGACATCTTTCGCGCAGCGGCCATGCTCACGGTGCTGTTTTCCGACCTCAGCATCGGCCAGATGCTGGCGGTGTTCAGCTACCTGTGGTTCATGATCGGCCCGGTGGAGCAGTTGCTCAACCTGCAGTACGCCTACTACGCGGCAGGTGGTGCGCTGAGCCGGATCAACGAGCTGCTGGCGCGCAGCGACGAGCCGCAGTATCCCGGCGGCATCGACCCTTTCGCGGGGCAGACCACCGTGGGCATCGAGGTGCGCGGGCTGCGTTTCGGCTATGGCGAGGAGCCGGTGCTGGACCAGTTGAACCTGTCCATCGCACCCGGCGAGAAGGTGGCCATCGTCGGCGCCAGCGGCGGCGGCAAGAGCACCCTGGTGCAGCTGTTGCTGGGCCTGTACAGCGCCCAGGCCGGCAGCATCCGCTTCGGCGGTTCGACCTTGCAGGAGATCGGCCTGGAAACCCTGCGCGAGCATGTGGCGGTGGTGTTGCAGCACCCGTCGCTGTTCAACGACACCGTGCGCGCCAACCTGACCATGGGCCGCGAGAGTATCGATGAGGCCTGCTGGCAGGCGCTGCGCATTGCCCAGCTCGACGCCACCATCGCCGCGCTGCCGCAGGGCCTGGACAGTGTGGTGGGACGTTCGGGCGTGCGTCTGTCCGGCGGGCAGCGCCAGCGTCTGGCGATAGCGCGCATGGTGCTGGCCGAGCCCAAGGTCGTCATTCTCGATGAGGCCACCTCGGCACTGGACGCGGCCACCGAGTACAACCTGCACCAGGCGCTGAGCCGCTTCCTCAGCGCCCGTACCACCCTGATCATCGCTCACCGCCTGTCGGCAGTGAAGCAGGCCGACCGCGTGCTGGTGTTCGACGGCGGGCATGTCGCCGAGGATGGCGGTCACCAGCAGCTGATCGCCGAGGGCGGGTTGTACGCCAAGCTCTATGGGCATTTGCAACAGAGCTGAGGGCCTTCTACTGTACAACTGTTGTACAGGTGAAAAAGGGCCTGATGGCAGGTGGCAAATGGCCTAGGCTGTGTCTGTGCAGGATGAGACTCATCGGGCTGCGCATTGCTGCAAGGGACCTCATGAAGCAGAAACGGACTCTCGAAGCGCCCAGGTTGTTGGGCATCATCTGGCCTTTTGTGGCGGTCGTACTGTTCCAGGCCTTGCTGGGGGGCATCAGCCTCTATGCCTTGTCGGCCGTGCGCGGTTATGTGGCGGGCGAGAGCCTGTGGTCCAAGGGGCAGAAGGACGCCATCTACTTCCTGAGCCTGTATACCGACAGCCGCGACGAGGCGGCCTACCAGAAGTACCGGCAGGCCATCGCCATCCCCCAGGGTGGGCACCAGCTGCGCACCGCGCTGGACGCCAAGCCCCTGGACCTGGCCGCTGCGCGCCAGGGCATCCTCAGGGGCGGCAACCACCCGGATGACATCGACAGCGTCATCTGGCTCTACCTGAATTTCCGTCATGTCAGCTACATGGAACGCGCCATCGAACGCTGGTCGGTGGGGGACGACTACCTGCAGCAGCTGGATGCGCTGGCCAACCGGATCCACCAGGGTATCGTCACCGGGAATGTCACTGCGCAGCGGGTTGCAGCCTGGAAGGGTGAGATCGCCGCGATCAACGAGGCGGTAACCCCCGCCGCCATGGCGTTCAGCGATGCCCTGGGCGAAGGATCGCGCATGCTGTTGCGCCTGCTGCTGGTGGTCAACCTGGCCACGGCACTGTTTCTGATTGCGCTGGCCTGCCTGCGCACGCACAAGCTGCTGGCGCAGCGCCAGGCCTTTGCCAGTGCCCTGCAGGTGGAGAAGGATCGGGCGCAGATCACCTTGCAGTCGATTGGCGATGGGGTGATCACCACCGATGTCGAAGGCTGTATCGCCTACATGAACCCTGCCGCCGAGCAGTTGACCCACTGGAGCGCCGGACAGGCCCAGGGCCTGCCGCTGGCGGCGCTGTTCAGCCTGCTGGACGACAACGCCGAAAAAGACAGCCTGTCCCTTACCGAGCGCATTCTGAGCGGTACCCTCAAGGGCGGCAGCGAGCACGCCAAGCTGATCCAGCGGCTGGACGGCAGCACGGTGTCGGTGGCCCTGGTGGGCTCGCCGATCATCAGTGACGGTCAGGTCAGTGGCATCGTGCTGGTGCTGCACGACATGACCCAGGAGCGCCAGTACATCGCCAACCTGTCGTGGCAGGCCACCCATGATGCCCTCACCGGGCTGGCCAACCGGCGCGAATTCGAATACCGGCTGGAGCTGGCGCTGGGCGACCTGGGCCGCCAGGCGGCGCGCCACACCCTGCTGTTTCTGGACCTGGATCAGTTCAAGCTGGTCAACGACACCTGCGGCCATGCGGCGGGTGACGAATTGCTGCGTCACATTTGCGCGGTGCTGCAGGCGGGCGTTCGCGAGGGCGATACCCTGGCGCGCCTGGGCGGCGACGAGTTCGGTATCCTGCTGGAGAACTGCCTGCCCGAGCAGGCCGAGCGCATTGCCGAGAATCTGCGCCAGACCGTGCAGAGCCTGCACTTCGTGTGGAAGGGGCGCCCGTTCATGACCACCGTGAGCGTGGGCCTGGTCCACCTGCAACTGGCACCCCATACGCTGGAGGCCTCGCTGCGTGCGGCCGACATGGCGTGCTACATGGCCAAGGAGAAGGGGCGCAACCGGGTGCAGGTGTACCACCCCGACGACACCGAGCTGTCCATGCGCTTTGGCGAGATGGCCTGGATCCAGCGCCTGCACATCGCCCTGGAGGAAGACCGCTTCTGCCTGTATGCCCAGGAAATCGCGCCACTGGCGGCCGGTGAGTCGGATGCCGGTCATCTGGAAATACTGCTGCGCCTGCATGATGAGAGCGGGCGCATCATCCTGCCCGACAGCTTCATCCCGGCCGCCGAACGCTATGGGCTCATGACGGCCCTGGATCGCTGGGTGGTGAACAGAGTGTTCAAGGTGATTCGCCAGGCGCTGGACGAGGGGCGAAAGGGGCCATTGGCAATGTGCGCCATCAACCTGTCGGGCAGCAGCATCGGCGATGACAAGTTTCTGGATTATCTGCAGCGCCAGTTCGTCGAGTACGCCATACCGCCTGAAATGATCTGTTTCGAGATCACCGAAACCAGTGCGATTGCCAACCTGGGCAGCGCCATCCGTTTCATCAACGAATTGAAAGGGCTGGGTTGCCACTTTTCGCTGGACGACTTCTGCGCCGGGATGTCGTCGTTTGCCTACCTCAAACACCTGCCCGTGGACTTCCTGAAAATCGATGGGAGTTTCGTCAAGGACATGCTTGACGATCCGATTAACCGGGCTATGGTCGAAGTGATCAACCATATTGGCCACGTCATGGGCAAGCGCACCATTGCCGAGTTTGTCGAGACGCCCCTGATCGAACAGGCGCTGCATGAAATTGGTGTCGATTACGCCCAGGGCTACCTGATCGAGCGGCCGCAGGTGTTCACCTGTGAAAGCTTGCAACGCCGGCGTATCCGTTCGCGACCCTTGCTGTTCAGGACGCCGGGGACGTTTCGCTGAGCGTTCACTTCAAATCACAAGGATGTAGGGATATGACCGTGATTGATGCATTTGAGCGAGTGGGTCCATTGATGGACGCGCAAAGTTATCCACTCTGGGCTCAGAAACTGATCGAGGATTGCAGTGCGAGCAAGCAGCGGGTGGTAGAGCATGAAATCTATCACCGCCTGCGCGACGGCAAGCTGAGCCAGCGCACCCTGCGCCAGTATCTGATCGGCGGCTGGCCGGTAGTCGAACAGTTTTCGGTGTACATGGCGCAGAACCTGGCCAAGACCAGTTTTGCCCGCCACCCGGGGGAAGACATGGCGCGCCGCTGGCTGATGCGCAATATCCGTGTCGAGCTCAACCATGCCGACTACTGGGTGCACTGGGCCCAGGCGCACGGGGTCAGCCTGGACGATCTGAACGAGCAGAACGTGCCGACCGAGTTGCAGGCGCTGAGTGACTGGTGCTGGCATACCTGTGCGGCCGATTCGCTGATCGTGGCCATGGCCGCGACCAACTATGCGATCGAAGGCGCGGTGGGGGAATGGTCGGCGCTGGTGTGTTCGACGGATACCTACGCCAACGGCTTTCCCGAAAGCGGGCGCAAGCGCGCCATGAAATGGCTGAGGATGCACGCGCAGTATGACGACGAGCACCCTTGGGAGGCGTTGGAGATCATCTGCACGCTGGCGGGCAACAACCCACCACAGGCGCTGCAGACCCAGCTGCGTCGTGCGATCTGCAAGAGCTACGACTACATGTACCTGTTTCTGGAGCGCTGTCTTCAGCTGGAGCAGTCCCCACAGGCCGAGCCGGGCTCCACTGCCCGGTCGCGCTCGGCCCTGGTCGGCGCCTGAGGCCTACTGCGCGTTGAGCGCCTGGCCGTTGATGCCCTTGCTGTCCGGGCCCATCAGGTAGAGGTAGACCGGCATGATCTGCTCGGGCAGCGGGTTGTTCTCCGGTGCCTCGGCAGGGTAGGCCTGGGCGCGCATGCTGGTGCGTGTGGCGCCCGGGTTGACGCTGTTGGCGCGCACGGGGGCAACGTTCTCCAGCTCGTCGGCGAGGGTCTGCATCAGGCCTTCGGTGGCGAATTTCGATACGCCGTAGGCACCCCAGTAGGCCCGGCCCTTGCGCCCGACGCTGCTGGAGGTGAACACCACCGAGGCATCCTCAGACAGCTTGAGCAGCGGCAGCAGGGTGCTGGTGAGCATGAACATGGCGTTGACGTTGATGTGCATGACGCGCATGAAGTTTTCGCCCGACAACTGCTCCAGCGGGGTGCGCGGGCCGATGATGGAGGCGTTGTGCAGCAGCCCGTCGAGACGACCGAATTCGTTTTCCACCATCACTGCCAGCTCATCGTACTGATGGGGCAGGGCGGTTTCGAGGTTGAAGGGCACGACCACCGGTGCCGGATGGCCGGCTGCGGTGATCTGGTCGTGCACCTCGTTGAGGTTGGCTTCGGTCTTGCCCAGCAGCAGTACCGTGGCGCCATGGGCGGCGTAGGCCTTGGCAGCAGCGGCGCCGATGCCGCGACCGGCGCCGGTGACCAGGATGACCCGGCCGTTGAGCAGGCCGGGGCGGGCGGTGTAGTCGAACATGGGATTCCCTCGAGATCGTGGTGAGGCATTCGCCGGCACGGCCGGCTCCTACAAATCGATGCGGTGTTGCAGGAGCCGGCCGTGCCGGCGAAGCTTTTGGCGGGTGTCGGCGATCAGCAGCCGCACAGGGCGCTGTCGAGCACCTTGCGCAGGTCCAGCGGATGATCGACCACCACGTCCGCGCCCCAGTTGTTGGGGTTGTCCTCTGGATGAATATAGCCGTAGCGCACCGCTGCGGTGCGGGTGCCGGCGTCGCGGCCCGACTCGATGTCGCGCAGGTCGTCACCCACGAACAGCACGCTGGCCGGGTCCAGGTTCAGGGTCTTGCAGGCCAGGATCAGCGGCTCGGGGTCGGGCTTGCTGTTCTTCACGTGATCCGGACAGATCAGCAGCGACGAACGCTCGGCCAGGCCCAGCTGCTGCATGATCGGCTCGGCGAAGCGTACCGGCTTGTTGGTGACCACGCCCCACAGCAGGTTGCCTTTTTCGATGTCGGCCAGCAGCTCGGCCATGCCGTCGAACAGCTTGCTGTGCACCGCGCAATCCTTCTGGTAGCGCTCGAGGAATTCCAGGCGCAGCGCCTCGAACTCGGGGGCTTCGGGGCTCATCGCGAACGCGGCGGCGACCATGGCTCGGGCGCCACCGGAAATCACCTCGCGAATCCGTTCATCGTCGATTGCCGGCAGGCTGCGGTCGGCCAGCATGGCCTGGCAGATGGCGATGAAATCCGGCGCCGTGTCGAGCAGGGTGCCGTCCATGTCGAAAAGTACTGCTCGCAAACGCATGCTCATTCCTCGCGCAGGGTCTGGATCATGTAGTTGACGTCGACGTCGCTGGCCAGTTTGTAGTGCTTGGTCAGCGGGTTGTAGGTCAGGCCGATGATGTCCTTGACGCTCAGGCCCGCTTCGCGGCTCCAGGCGCCCAGTTCGGACGGTCGGATGAATTTCTTGAAGTCATGGGTGCCGCGCGGCAGCAGCTTCATGATGTATTCCGCACCGATGATGGCGAACAGGTAGGCCTTGGGGTTGCGGTTGATGGTGGAGAAGAATACCTGGCCGCCGGGCTTGACCATGCGGTAGCAGGCGCGGATCACCGAGGAGGGGTCGGGTACGTGCTCGAGCATCTCCAGGCAGGTGACCACGTCGAACTGCTCGGGCATTTCCTCGGCCAGGGCTTCGGCGGTGATCTGCCGGTACTCCACCTCGACGCCGGACTCCAGCTGGTGCAGGCGGGCGACGGCCAGCGGCGCTTCACCCATGTCGATGCCGGTGACGGTGGCACCCCGCAGGGCCATGGCCTCGCTGAGAATGCCGCCGCCACAACCGACGTCGAGCACTTTCTTGCCGGCCAGCTTGACCCGCTCGTCGACCCAGTTGACCCGCAGCGGATTGATGTCGTGCAGTGGCTTGAATTCGCTCTCGCGGTCCCACCAGCGGTGGGCCAGGGCTTCGAATTTGGCGATTTCGGCGTGGTCGACGTTGCTCATGGAACGGTCCTCAGAAACTTTGATAATTCGCTACAGGTCGGCAGCCGTGGCTGCCGACGGGTTATTCGTACAGGCCGCCGATGCGCTGGCCCCAGTCGCAGGCGCTGGCATGCAGGGCCTGTTCGTCGAGCCGGGTGAGGCGGCGCTCATCGAGCAGTTGCCGGCCGGCCACCCAGACATGTCTTGCGCAGTCCCGCCCGCTGGCATACACCAGTTGCGAGACCGGGTCGTAGATCGGCTGCTGGGCCAGGCCCGACAGGTCGAATGCCACCAGGTCGGCAGCCTTGCCCAGCTCCAGTGAGCCGGTTACGGCCTCCAGGCCCAGCGCGCGGGCGCCGTTGAGGGTTGCCATGCGCAATGCGCGATGGGCATCCAGGGCGCTGGCCGAACCTGACACGGCCTTGGCCAGCAGGGCCGCGGTACGGGTTTCGCCCAGCAGGTCGAGGTCGTTGTTGCTGGCGGCGCCATCGGTGCCTATGGCTACGTTGACGCCAGCCTGCCACAGGCGTTCCACCGGGCAGAAGCCGCTGGCCAGCTTGAGGTTGGATTCAGGGCAGTGCACCACGCTGGTGTTGCTTTCTACCAGCAGGGCCAGGTCGTCGTCGCTGACCTGGGTCATGTGCACGGCCTGCAGGCGCGGGCCCAGCAGGCCGATGCGTGCCAGGCGCGCCAATGGCCGCTCGCCGCACTGGTCGATGGACTGCTGCACCTCGAAGGCGGTCTCGTGCAGGTGCATGTGCACCGGCGCGTCCAGCTCTTCGGCGATCACCCGGACCTTTTCCAGGTTGGCGTCGCTGACCGTGTACGGTGCGTGCGGGCCCAGGGCCACGGTGATGCGCGGATGGTGGCGCAGGTCGCCGAACAGCTCCACGCCCAGGTGCAGGCCTTCGTCGAAGGTGCGGGCGCCGGGAATCGGGAAGTCCAGCAACGGCACTGCGATCTGCGCGCGCATGCCGCTGTCGTGCACGCATTCGCTGGCGATCTTGGGGAAGAAGTACATGTCCGAGAAGCAGGTGATGCCACCCTTGAGCTGTTCGGCAATGGCCAGGTTGGTACCGTCACGCACGAAGGCTTCATCGACCCAGCGGGCTTCGGCGGGCCAGATGTGCTCCTGCAGCCAGGTCATCAGCGGCAGGTCGTCGGCCAGGCCGCGAAACAGCGTCATCGCGGCGTGGCCGTGGGCGTTGATCAGGCCGGGCGCGAGCAGGCAGCCGGGCAGCTCGCGCACCTCGGTGGCCTGCAGGCGCAGGGCGTCTTCGCGCGGGCCGATGAAGGCGATCAGGCCGTCGCGGATACCGATGCCGTGGCCTTTGAGAACCACCCCGGCCGGTTCGACGGGCACCAGCCACGAGGGCAGGAGCAACAGGTCGAGGGGAGGGGCAGGCTTGGGCATGTGCGAAAATCCCGGTATCGCGGAAGGTGGGGGCGAAGTATACCCGAGCGTCCGCGGCTGGGGCTCGTTATAATCGTGCGCTTTTGATGTCCGAATGACGGGGTGAGGCATGCGCGATCGACTGTTGGCTGCGGAGAAGGTGACGGCCATCGATTGGCGGGATGGTGCCCTGTATCTGCTCGACCAGCGTGCGCTGCCGTTCGAGCAGCGCTGGCTGGCGTATACCGATGCCGTCGGGGTGGCCGAGGCCATCCGCACCATGGTGGTGCGCGGCGCCCCGGCCATCGGCATCAGTGCAGCCTATGGCCTGGTGCTGGCGCTGCGCCAGCGCCTGGCGGATGGCGATGACTGGGAAATGGCTCTGGAAGAGGACTTCGAGCTGCTGGGCGAAGCCCGTCCCACCGCCGTCAACCTGTTCTGGGCACTGAACCGCATGCGCGAGCGGCTGTTGCGGATCAAGGCCGGGGATGACGTGTTGGCGATCATGTTGGCCGAAGCCGAGGCCATCCACGAGAGCGACCGTGAAGCCAACCTGACCATGGCCCAGCTGGGCGCCGAGCTGATTCGCAGGCACCAGGGCAGCGAGCAGGCCATCCTCACCCACTGCAATGCCGGCGCGCTGGCCACGGGCGGGTTCGGCACTGCGCTGGGGGTGATTCGCGCCGCGTACCTGGAAGGCATGGTGGAGCGGGTGTACGTGGCCGAGACCCGGCCCTGGCTGCAAGGGTCGCGGCTGACCGCCTGGGAGCTTGCCGGCGAAGGGGTGCCGGTGACCATCGGCGTCGATTCCGCCGCCGCGCACCTGATGAAGACCAAGGGCATCACCTGGGTGATCGTCGGCGCCGACCGCATCACTGCCAATGGCGACGTGGTCAGCAAGATCGGCACCTACCAGCTGGCGGTCAATGCCATGCACCATGGGGTTCGCTTCATGGTAGTGGCGCCCAGTTCGAGCATCGACCTCAACCTGGCCAGTGGCGAGGAGGTGATACTCGAGGAGCGGGATGTCAGCGAGCTGCTGGAGGTGGGCGGCGAACGGGTCGGGGCCGGGGTAGAGGCTTTCAATCCGGTGTTCGATGTGACGCCGGCAGACCTGATCGACGTGATCGTGACCGAAAAGGGCATCGTCGAGCGTCCGGACGCGGCCAAGATGGCGCAGTTGATGTGCCGCAAGCGGTTGCATTGAGGTCCGCGCCGCGCCCTTTGCCGGCAAGCCGACCTCAGATCCGGCGGCGGTTTGCCATACTCCCAAGCCTATCGGGACTGTGGTAACATCCGACGGTTTCCAAGACCGCCTCCCGAGGTGGTCTTTACTGCGCAGATCCATGGCATAACTCGTTGATTTGTCGTAAGTCGCTGCCGGTCATCTGCTTGCAGCGGCGAGCTTCGTTCGTCCCATATGGATGTGACGAGGTTTCACCAGAAAAAGGAATCAGGCTTCTCATGGGCGAACTGGCCAAAGAAATCCTACCGGTCAATATCGAAGACGAACTGAGACAGTCCTACCTCGACTACGCGATGAGCGTCATTGTCGGGCGTGCACTGCCCGATGCGCGTGATGGCTTGAAGCCCGTGCATCGCCGCGTTCTGTTTGCGATGAGTGAACTGGGTAACGACTGGAACAAACCGTACAAGAAATCCGCCCGTGTGGTCGGTGACGTGATCGGTAAGTATCACCCCCACGGTGATACCGCGGTCTACGACACCATCGTCCGTATGGCCCAGCCGTTCTCGCTGCGCTACCTGCTGGTGGACGGCCAGGGCAACTTCGGTTCGGTGGACGGCGACAATGCCGCGGCCATGCGATACACCGAAGTGCGCATGACCAAGCTGGCGCACGAGCTGCTGGCAGATCTGCACAAGGAAACCGTCGACTGGGTGCCAAACTACGACGGCACCGAGCAGATTCCGGCGGTCATGCCGACCAAGATCCCGAACCTGCTGGTCAACGGCTCCAGCGGTATCGCCGTGGGCATGGCGACCAACATTCCGCCGCACAACCTCGGTGAAGTCATCGACGGTTGCCTGGCGCTGATCGACAACGCCGACATCACGGTCGATGAGCTGATGCAGTTCATCCCGGGGCCGGACTTCCCGACTGCCGCGATCATCAACGGTCGCCAGGGCATCATCGAGGCCTACCGTACCGGTCGCGGGCGCATCTACATGCGTGCCCGCTCGACGGTCGAGGACATCGACAAGGTCGGTGGCCGCCAGCAGATCGTGATCACCGAGCTGCCGTACCAGTTGAACAAGGCGCGGCTGATCGAGAAGATCGCCGAGCTGGTCAAGGAAAAGAAACT
This sequence comes from Pseudomonas sp. VE 267-6A, assembly GCF_024126555.1. NCBI lineage: Bacteria > Pseudomonadati > Pseudomonadota > Gammaproteobacteria > Pseudomonadales > Pseudomonadaceae > Pseudomonas > Pseudomonas sp. VE 267-6A. The sequence continues at coordinate 96,055 of NZ_JAMYBY010000017.1, read as the reverse complement.
CGAGGGCATCACCGAGCTGCGCGACGAGTCCGACAAGGACGGCATGCGCATCGTCATCGAGCTGCGCCGTGGCGAAGTGCCGGAGGTGATCCTCAACAACCTCTATGCCCAGACCCAGCTGCAGGCCGTGTTCGGCATCAACATCGTGGCGCTGATCGACGGCCGTCCGCGGGTGCTGAACCTCAAGGACCTGCTCGAGGCGTTCGTGCGTCACCGCCGCGAGGTGGTCACCCGCCGTACCGTGTTCGAGCTGCGCAAGGCCCGTGAACGCGGTCATATCCTCGAGGGCCAGGCGGTCGCACTGTCCAACATCGACCCGGTCATCGCCCTGATCAAGGCTTCGCCGACGCCGTCCGAGGCCAAGGAAGCGCTGATCGGCACGCCGTGGGAGTCCAGCGCCGTGCAGGTGATGGTCGAGCGCGCCGGCGCCGATTCCTGCCGCCCGGAAACCCTCGACGAGCAGTACGGCCTGCGTGATGGCAAGTACTACCTTTCGCCCGAACAGGCCCAGGCCATCCTGGACCTGCGCCTGCACCGCCTGACCGGCCTGGAGCACGAGAAGCTGCTGGCCGAGTACCAGGAGATTCTCAAGCAGATCGGCGAGCTGATTCGCATCCTGAACAACGCCGAGCGCTTGATGGAAGTGATCCGCGAAGAGCTGGAGCTGATCCGCGCCGAATATGGCGACGTGCGCCGCACCGAGATTCTCGATGCACGCCTGGACCTGACCCTGGGTGACATGATCCCGGAAGAGGACCGCGTGGTGACCATCTCCCACGGCGGCTACGCCAAGACCCAGCCGCTGGCGGCCTACCAGGCCCAGCGCCGTGGCGGCAAGGGCAAGTCGGCCACCGGCGTCAAGGACGAGGACTACATCTCGCACCTGCTGGTCGCCAACAGCCACACCACGCTGCTGCTGTTCTCCAGCAAGGGCAAGGTGTACTGGCTCAAGACCTACGAAATCCCCGAGGCGTCGCGTGCCGCACGTGGCCGTCCGCTGGTGAACCTGCTGCCGCTGGGCGAGGGCGAGGTCATCACCACCATGCTGCCGGTGGAGGAATACACCGAAGGTCACTTCATCTTCATGGCCACCGCCAACGGCACCGTGAAGAAGACCCCGCTGGAGCAGTTCAGTCGTCAGCGCAGTGTCGGCCTGATCGCGCTGGAGCTGGACGAAGGCGACATCCTGATTTCCGCCTCCATCACCGATGGTGAGCGCGAGGTCATGCTGTTCTCCGATGCCGGCAAGGTTACCCGCTTCAAGGAGTCCGACGTGCGTGCCATGGGGCGTACCGCCCGCGGTGTGCGCGGCATGCGCCTGGCCGAGGGGCAGAAGCTGATTTCGATGATCATCCCCGAAGAAGGCAGCCAGATCCTCACCGCTTCCGAGCGTGGTTTCGGCAAGCGTACCGCCATCGCCGAGTTCCCCGAGTACAAGCGTGGTGGCCAGGGCGTCATCGCCATGGTCAGCAACGATCGCAACGGCCGTCTGGTCGGTGCGGTACAGGTGCAGGAAGGCGAGGAGATCATGCTGATTTCCGACCAGGGCACCCTGGTGCGTACCCGTGTCGGCGAAGTCTCCAGCCTGGGCCGCAATACCCAGGGCGTGACGCTCATCAAGCTGGCCAGCGACGAGACCCTGGTGGGGCTGGAGCGAGTGCAGGAGCCGTCCGACGAGGAAGACGACGAAGACTTCGTGGCGGATGCCGAGGCTGACGTGGACGCCGGCGAAGGGTCGCCACTGGACGCTGCAGCTGACGAAGAGACGCCGCAGGAATAAATTGTAGTAGCGCAACCTATGGGAGCGGCTGTGGGGGCGGGCAGGCCCGCCACTGCGGTGTCTGCTCCCACAGACATCAAGAGCAGAGCGAGAGTGGATGTGAGCAAACGAGCCTTTAACTTCTGCGCAGGCCCTGCTGCGCTTCCTGAAGCTGTGCTGCAGCGTGCCCAGGCAGAAATGCTGAACTGGCGCGGCAAAGGCCTGTCGGTCATGGAGATGAGCCACCGTAGCGACGACTACGTGGCCATTGCCGAGAAGGCCGAGCAGGACCTGCGCGACCTGATGTCCATCCCCTCCAACTACAAGGTGCTGTTCCTGCAGGGCGGCGCCAGCCAGCAGTTTGCCGAGATCCCGTTGAACCTGCTGCCCGAGGGCGGTACGGCCGACTACATCGAGACCGGCATCTGGTCGAAAAAGGCGATCGAGGAAGCGCGTCGCTATGGCAACATCAATGTCGCCGCCAGCGCCAAGCCTTACGATTACCTGGCCATCCCGGGTCAGAACGAGTGGAACCTGACCAAGGACGCCGCCTACCTGCATTACGCCTCGAACGAGACCATCGGTGGTCTGGAGTTCGACTGGGTGCCGCAGACCGGTGACGTGCCGCTGGTGGTGGACATGTCCTCGGACATCCTCTCGCGTCCGGTCGACGTGTCGCAGTTCGGTCTGATCTACGCCGGTGCGCAGAAGAACATCGGCCCCAGCGGCCTGGTGGTGGTGATCGTGCGTGAAGACCTGCTGGGCCGTGCCCGCAGCAGCTGCCCGACCATGCTCGACTACAAGGTCGCGGCCGACAACGGCTCGATGTACAACACCCCGGCAACCTATTCCTGGTACCTCTCGGGCCTGGTGTTCGAGTGGCTCAAGGAGCAGGGCGGTGTCGCTGCCATGGAGCAGCGCAACCGCGCCAAGAAGGACCGCCTGTACGGCTTCATCGACAAGAGCGACTTCTATACCAACCCGATCAGCAGCAATGCCCGTTCCTGGATGAACGTGCCGTTCCGCCTGGCCGACGAGCGCCTGGACAAGGCGTTCCTGGCGGGCGCCGACGAGCGTGGCCTGCTCAACCTCAAGGGTCACCGTTCGGTGGGCGGCATGCGTGCCTCGATCTACAACGCCCTGGGCCTGGATGCCGTGGAGGCACTGGTTGCCTACATGGGTGAATTCGAGAAGGAACACGCCTGATGTCCGAACAGGAACTCAAGGCCCTGCGCGTGCGCATCGACAGCCTCGACGAGAAGATCCTCGAGTTGATCAGCGACCGTGCGCGCTGCGCCCAGGAAGTCGCCCGGGTCAAGACTGCGACCCTGGCAGAAGGCGAGGTGCCGGTGTTCTACCGGCCCGAGCGCGAGGCGCAGGTGCTCAAGCGCGTGATGGAGCGCAACAAGGGCCCGCTGGGCAACGAGGAAATGGCCCGGCTGTTCCGTGAAATCATGTCGTCGTGCCTGGCGCTGGAGCAACCGCTCAAGGTCGCCTACCTGGGGCCTGAGGGCACCTTTACCCAGGCCGCAGCCATGAAGCACTTTGGCCATGCCGTGATCAGCAAGCCGATGGCGGCCATCGACGAGGTATTCCGCGAAGTGGTCGCCGGCGCGGTCAATTTCGGCGTGGTGCCTGTGGAAAACTCCACCGAAGGTGCGGTCAACCACACCCTGGACAGCTTCCTCGAGCACGACATGGTGATCTGCGGCGAAGTCGAGTTGCGCATTCACCACCACCTGCTGGTGGGCGAGAATACCAAGACCGACAGCATCAGCCGTATCTACTCCCACGCCCAGTCGCTGGCCCAATGCCGCAAGTGGCTGGATGCTCATTATCCGAACGTCGAGCGGGTGGCGGTATCGAGCAATGCCGAAGCTGCCAAGCGGGTCAAGGGCGAGTGGAATTCGGCGGCGATCGCCGGTGACATGGCGGCTGGCCTGTACGGTCTGACACGCCTGGCGGAGAAAATCGAAGACCGTCCGGACAATGCCACGCGCTTCCTGATGATCGGCAACCAGGAAGTGCCACCGACCGGTGATGACAAGACCTCGATCATCGTTTCGATGAGCAACAAGCCGGGTGCGTTGCACGAACTGCTGGTACCGTTCCATGAGAACGGCATCGACCTGACCCGCATCGAGACCCGTCCGTCGCGCAGCGGCAAGTGGACCTACGTGTTCTTCATCGACTTCGTCGGCCACCATCGTGACCCGTTGATCAAGGCGGTGCTGGAGCAGATCAGCCAGGAGGCGGTGGCCCTGAAGGTACTGGGCTCGTATCCGAAGGCGGTGCTCTGAGGTATGCCAATGCGTGATGTTCTGAACAGGGTCCTGCTCCGTGGTTGAAGTCGTAAAGCAAGGCGGGCCCGTCATTGGCCGGCTGGTGGTGGTGGGCCTGGGCCTGATTGGCGGCTCGTTCGCCAAGGGCCTGCGTGAAAGTGGCCTGTGCCGCGAGGTGGTCGGTGTCGACCTGGACCCGCAATCGCGCAAGCTGGCGGTCGAGCTGGGTGTGGTCGACCGTTGTGAAGAGGACCTGGCTGCGGCCTGTGTCGGGGCTGACGTGATCCAGCTGGCGGTGCCGATCCTGGCCATGGAAAAGCTCCTGGCGCGCCTGGCGCAGCTTGACCTGGGTGCGGCGGTGCTGACTGATGTGGGCAGCGCCAAGGGCAACGTGGTGCGTGCTGCGCGCGAAGCCTTTGCCGAGAAGCTGCCGCGTTTCGTACCTGGCCATCCGATCGCGGGTTCCGAGCAGAGTGGGGTGGAGGCCTCCAATGCTGCCCTGTTCCGTCGTCACAAGGTGATTCTCACGCCGCTGGCAGAAACCGACCCGGCCGCCCTGGCTCTGGTCGATCGCCTGTGGCGTGCACTGGATGCCGATGTCGAGCACATGCAGGTGGAGCGCCACGACGAAGTGCTGGCGGCAACCAGTCATCTGCCGCATCTGCTGGCTTTCGGCCTGGTCGATTCGCTGGCCAAGCGCAATGAAAACCTCGATATCTTCCGTTACGCTGCCGGTGGGTTCCGCGATTTCACAAGAATCGCCGGAAGCGACCCGGTCATGTGGCATGACATCTTCCTCGCCAATCGCGAGGCTGTCCTGCGCACACTGGATACATTTCGCAGCGACCTCGACGCCTTGCGCGACGCGGTCGATGCAGGGGATGGGCACCAGCTGCTGGGCGTTTTCACCCGCGCCCGGGTTGCCCGCGAGCATTTCAGTAAAATCCTGGCCCGTCGGGCCTATGTGGACGCTATGAACTCCAACGACCTGATTTTCCTGGCACAACCTGGTGGCCGCCTGTCCGGCCGTATTCGCGTACCAGGCGACAAATCGATTTCTCACCGCTCGATCATGCTCGGCTCCCTGGCCGAAGGCACTACCGAGGTGGAAGGCTTCCTCGAGGGTGAGGATGCGCTGGCGACCCTGCAGGCGTTCCGCGACATGGGCGTGGTCATCGAAGGCCCGCACCATGGTCGCGTGACCATTCACGGGGTGGGGCTCAATGGCCTCAAGCCGCCGCCTGGCCCGATCTACCTGGGCAACTCAGGTACCTCGATGCGCCTGCTGTCCGGCCTGCTGGCCGCGCAGCCGTTTGACACCGTGCTGACCGGCGATGCTTCGCTGTCCAAGCGCCCGATGAACCGTGTGGCCAACCCGCTGCGCGAAATGGGTGCGGTCATCGAGACCGCCGCCGAGGGCCGCCCGCCGATGACCATCCGCGGTGGCCATACGCTCAAGGCGCTGGATTACAAGCTGCCGATGGCCAGTGCCCAGGTCAAATCCTGCCTGTTGCTGGCCGGCCTGTATGCCCAGGGCAAGACTACCGTCACCGAGCCTGCGCCTACCCGTGACCATACCGAGCGCATGCTGCGCGGTTTTGGCTACAGCGTGAGCGTCGATGGCCCTACCGCCTCGCTGGAGTCCGGTGGCAAGCTGACCGCCACCCACATCGAGGTGCCGGCCGATATCTCCTCCGCGGCCTTCTTCCTGGTCGCGGCCTCGATTGCCGAGGGTTCGGAGCTGGTACTGGAGCACGTCGGCATCAACCCGACCCGCACCGGTGTCATCGACATTCTGCAACTGATGGGCGGCGACATCACCCTGGAAAACCAGCGTGAAGTCGGCGGCGAGCCGGTAGCCGACCTGCGAGTGCGCGGCGCCAGGCTCAAGGGTATCGAGATTCCGGAGCACCTGGTGCCCCTGGCGATCGACGAGTTCCCGGTGCTGTTCGTGGCTGCGGCCTGTGCCGAAGGGCGTACCGTGCTGCGCGGCGCCGAAGAACTGCGGGTGAAGGAGTCGGATCGCATCCAGGTCATGGCTGACGGCCTGCTGGCGCTGGGCGTGAAGTGCGAACCTACCCCGGACGGCATCATCATCGACGGCGGCAGCATCGGTGGTGGCGAAGTGCATGGGCATGGCGACCACCGTATCTCCATGGCCTTCAGCGTCGCCTCGCTGCGCGCTTGCGCGCCGATTCGCATCCATGACTGTGCCAACGTCGCCACCTCGTTCCCCAACTTCCTCGCGCTGTGTGCCGAAGTCGGCATCCGCGTAGCTGAAGAGGGCAAGTCGTGAACGCGCTGGCACCGGTCATCACCATCGACGGGCCTAGCGGTTCTGGCAAGGGTACCGTTGCCGGCATGCTGGCCCGCGAGCTGGGCTGGAAGCTGCTGGATTCCGGTGCTCTGTACCGCCTCCTGGCATTCGCCGCCGGCAACCACGGTGTCGACCTGACCAATGAAGAACTGCTGGTCAAGCTGGCCGCCCATCTGGACGTGCAATTCATCGCCGCCGAGCCGGGCAAGTTGCAGCAGATCATCCTCGAGGGGGATGATGTGAGCAATGTGATCCGTACCGAAACCGTGGGCGCTGGCGCATCGATGGTGGCTTCGCTGCCGGCGGTGCGTGATGCGCTGCTGCAGCGCCAGCGGGCGTTTCAGGAGTCTCCCGGCCTGATCGCCGATGGGCGCGATATGGGGACGGTGGTATTTCCAGACGCGCCCTTGAAGATTTTCCTCACGGCCAGCGCCGAGGAGCGGGCGCGTCGTCGTTACTTGCAGTTGAAGGGCAAGGGCGATGATGTTAGTCTGTCGAGTCTGCTAGATGAGATACGTGCGCGTGATGAGCGCGACACCCAGCGCGCAGTGGCCCCGCTCAAGCCGGCGGCCGATGCAATCCAGCTGGATTCCACGGAATTGTCCATCGAACAGGTGTTGCAACGCATCAGAAGCGAGATCGCACTTCGCGATATCGCCTGATACAGGGCGGCATGCAGGGGCACCAGTCAACGTCCTGCAGGCTTTCCCTTTATATGAACGAAACCCACATTGTCTGGAATGTGGCTGATGGGCGTATGTCTCGCCCTAATCTACAGGAATTAAAATGAGCGAAAGCTTTGCAGAACTCTTTGAAGAAAGCCTGAAAACCCTCAACCTTCAACCAGGTGCGATCATCACCGGTATCGTTGTCGATATCGACGGTGACTGGGTTACTGTCCACGCCGGTCTGAAGTCCGAGGGCGTCATCCCGCTCGAGCAGTTCTACAACGAAGCTGGCGAGCTGACCATCAAGGTCGGTGACGAAGTTCACGTTGCGCTGGACGCGGTCGAAGACGGCTTTGGCGAAACCAAGCTGTCCCGTGAAAAAGCCAAGCGCGCCGAGTGCTGGATTGTTCTGGAAGCAGCTTTCGCCGCCGAAGAAGTGGTCAAGGGCGTTATCAACGGTAAGGTTAAAGGCGGCTTCACTGTCGACGTTAACGGTATCCGTGCGTTCCTGCCGGGCTCCCTGGTTGATGTCCGCCCTGTGCGCGACACCACCCACCTCGAAGGCAAAGAGCTGGAATTCAAGGTCATCAAGCTGGACCAGAAGCGCAACAACGTTGTCGTTTCCCGTCGCAGTGTCCTGGAAGCCGAAAACAGCGCCGAGCGCGAAGCTCTGCTGGAATCGCTGCAGGAAGGCCAGCAAGTCAAAGGTATCGTCAAGAACCTCACCGACTACGGCGCATTCGTTGACCTGGGCGGCGTTGATGGCCTGCTGCACATCACCGACATGGCCTGGAAGCGTATCAAGCACCCGTCGGAAATCGTCAACGTTGGCGACGAGATCGACGTCAAGGTACTGAAGTACGATCGTGAGCGTAACCGCGTTTCGCTGGGCCTGAAGCAACTGGGCGAAGACCCATGGGTTGCTATCAAGGCACGTTACCCAGAAAGCACCCGCGTCATGGCGCGCGTCACCAACCTGACCGACTACGGCTGCTTCGCAGAGCTGGAAGAAGGCGTGGAAGGCCTGGTACACGTTTCCGAAATGGACTGGACCAACAAGAACATCCACCCTTCGAAAGTCGTACAAGTCGGCGACGAAGTGGAAGTCATGGTTCTGGACATCGACGAAGAGCGTCGTCGTATCTCCCTGGGCATCAAGCAGTGCAAGTCGAACCCATGGGAAGACTTCTCTGGCCAGTTCAACAAGGGCGACAAGATCTCCGGCACCATCAAGTCGATCACCGATTTCGGTATCTTCATTGGTCTGGACGGCGGCATCGACGGTCTGGTTCACCTGTCCGACATCTCCTGGAACGAAGTGGGCGAAGAAGCCGTACGTCGCTTCAAGAAGGGCGACGAGCTGGACACCGTCATCCTGTCGGTTGACCCAGAGCGCGAGCGTATCTCCCTGGGTATCAAGCAGCTGGAAGACGATCCGTTCTCCAACTACGTTGCTGTCAACGACAAAGGCGCTATCGTAAAAGGTATCGTTAAAGAAGTTGACGCCAAGGGCGCTATCATCACCCTGGCCGACGATATCGAAGCCACTCTGAAAGCTTCCGAAATCAGCCGTGACCGCGTTGAAGACGCGCGTAACGTCCTGAAGGAAGGCGAAGAAGTTGAAGCCAAGATCATCAGCGTTGACCGCAAGAGCCGCGTAATCAACCTCTCCATCAAGTCGAAAGACGATGCTGAAGAGAAAGAAGCAATCCAGAGCCTGAAAGCCGCTCCGGAAGCTGCCGCCGATACCACCATGGCTGCACTGCTGCGCGAAGCAATGGCCAAACAGAACTGAGTTCTGCTTGATCATTAAAAAGGGCGACTTCGGTCGCCCTTTTTTGTGCCTGCGATTCATGTCTGTTTGCCGATGAGTCTGCAGGGGGTCCCATGCCTTCCTGTGTTCCGCCAGGGCGGATTCGTCCACGTCAGGGCGAAGTAAATGCGCCAATCCCTTGCCCCGCCTCACCTGCGGGCAGCGGCACTCAGTTGTCACCCTTGTGCGCAAATCTTGAAAATTTTATTAAGTCAAGAACCACCCTGTTCAAATCAGCTAGGGCGTGCTACAAACAGAGTAAGCAATGATCTAGCTGCTTGATAAAGAAGGGAAAAATATGACGAAGTCGGAGCTGATCGAACGTATTGTCACCCATCAAGGGCTGCTTTCATCGAAGGATGTGGAGCTGGCCATCAAGACCATGCTTGAGCAGATGTCCCAGTGCCTGGCTACAGGGGATCGAATCGAGATCCGTGGCTTTGGCAGCTTCTCGCTGCATTACCGGGCGCCGCGCCTGGGTCGTAACCCGAAGACGGGGCAGTCGGTGAGTCTGGACGGCAAGTTCGTGCCGCATTTCAAGCCCGGTAAAGAGTTGCGTGATCGGGTCAACGATGAGGAGGAGGGCGCATGATGGCCGCTGAGCAAGGAGCAAGTCATGCGTAACCTCAAGCGTGTAGTGCTGGCGCTGGTGGTGCTGGCCGTTGCGGCGGTGGTGCTGCTGTTTGTGCTGGAGAACCAGCAGTCGGTGGCATTGGTGCTGTTTGGATGGGCTGCGCCGGCGTTGCCGTTGTCGGTTGTGGTGCTGGTTGCCTTGGTGGGTGGGTTGCTGGTTGGGCCGGTGATGGGGGCTTACATCGGATTTCGCGCCGCACGGCGAGCGCGCAGGGAAAGTACTAGGGCTTGAGCCTCAGATAGTTCCTGCATAACCCATAGCCTGGACCTAATGCGGCACAGTCTGGAGTCTGCAGCAGCGTAGTACATCATCTGGTCACCGTCTCCAAGACTGATGAGGCACGCCCGCTCTTAATTGTAGTATTGTCGCTACTCAGCCTGCCCCGGCTGCCTGCTTACCCTCAGAATTCCTTTGCTTCAGATAGGCTGCCTCCTTTTGCAGGGCAGCTTTAAGATGCATTAAATTCGTTAGAACAAAATTGCATAAACAATTGTCATTTTATGTTATTTTTGATTTTTGTCTTTTTTTTTTTTATGTTCTCAAGTAAATTCCCATAGTTAACCTTCTTGCTATCCGACCGAACGCCTTTGCCATATACGGTTTAGATGGTTTCTGCTCCTACTGGTGCGAGATGACTCAAGGGAATAGAGAGCTAATGATCAACGAGCGTGAACGTCTGACCGGTAACGATGAAATTGACCTGATTGAGCTGGTCAGAGGGATATGGCGTCAGAAGGTGCTGGTCGTTGGGACAGCGGTTGCGCTATGCCTGGCGTCAGTAGTGTATGTGTTGCTTGCAACGCCTATCTATGAAGCGAAGATATTCGTCCTGCAGCCTACGCAAAATGATATTGCACACCTTAACTATGGCCGTGGTGGCGACACTGATCTGAAGCGTTTCACTGTGAAGGAAATCTACGAGGTGTATTTGCGCCACCTGCAGTCTGAGGCACTTCGCAGGACGTTCTTCCAGACTGTCTACCTCCCTACCTTGAGCCGAGAGGCCCAGCAGGGCTCACAGGATGACTTGTACAGGCGTTTCAATAAGCTTTTAGTAGTAGCCCCTTCAGGCAAGGATAACCCGAACCGGTTTTCTATCACTGCGAACGTATCTAACCCACGCCAGGCAGTCGAATGGGTTACTGATTATGTCAGGATGGCGGGAGAACGAGCGAAGCAGGAAGTGCTGAAAAATACCAAGAGTGAGGCGACGGTAAAAGCCAATAATCTCCAGCAGCAAGTTGGCAGAGCTCAGGAAAGCGCACGCAAATTGCGTGAAGACCAGATAGTTCAGTTGAATGAAGCACTGCTGATTGCGAAGTCGATTGGGCTTGAAAAGCCACCGATTATTTCGCGCAACCAGGCAGCAGAAATTTCCGCCGACATGGAGGGGCCACTCACATTCATGCGTGGTAGCAACGCACTCGAAGCAGAAATCAGCAATCTTCAGGCTCGTAAATCCGATGATCCCTTTATTCGAGGTATTCGCAAACAGCAAACGGCTCTTGCCTTCTATCGTGCATTCTCGATAGATCCTGAAGCTGTCGCGGTCTATCGTCAGGATGGAGTGGTGGAACTTCCAGACACACCAATTAAGCCTGACAAGTCAAGGGTGGTTATGCTTGGTGCAGTCTTTGGCCTGATTCTAGGGGTCGGTCTGGCCTTGCTGCGTAACCTGTACCGGGCGGGTACCAGGGCGCACCATAAGGAGTAAATGCACCTTGAGCAGCGGCGGTGCGTGTTTTAGGGCTATATACTGACACTGCTGCTGTGTCCGGTTAACAATAATGGTAGACCAGTCCTTCATCTTGTTATATAGCGCCTGCAGCCAATCGAGCAGCGCACAAATACAGCAGCTTCCTGGCCATGGGCGAGGGAGTTCGCGGAAAGCGGGGCATGGGGGCCCTGGGGTAAGCGGTGAAGTCCGGGCGCCATCGCGGTTAATAGTGATCCGAGCCCATCACAGGATTATGATCAGGCGTATTTTATGCATACTCTGGAAGAAGTAAAGCTGGCCATTATAGGGTTAGGTTATGTTGGCTTGCCGTTAGCTGTCGAGTTTGGCAAGAAGCGTAGCGTAGTTGGATTTGATATTGACAAGCGGCGAATCGAGGCCCTGCGCGCAGGGCATGATGCCACACTTGAAGTTGCAGATGACGAACTAAGCAATGCAAGCGGTCTAGAGTTTAGTTGGGATATTCAAGCACTCGAGGCGTGCAACGTTTATATCGTTACTGTACCTACTCCAATCGACGAGCATAACCGCCCTGATCTGACCCCCCTTATCAAGGCTTCGGAGACTATCGGTGCCGTCCTTAAGGCGGATGATATCGTGATTTATGAATCCACTGTTTATCCTGGCGCTACCGAAGAGGACTGTGTTCCTGTACTGGAGCGTGTGTCCGGTTTGATGTTCAACGTAGACTTCTATGCGGGCTACAGTCCGGAGCGCATTAACCCGGGTGATAAGGAGCATCGGGTTACAACGATCAAGAAAGTTACTGCCGGATCCACCCCTTTGGTAGCTGATATCGTGGATGCGCTTTACAACCAGATCATCACGGTGGGCACACACAAGGCTAGTAGCATTAGGGTTGCCGAAGCCGCCAAAGTTATTGAGAACACTCAGCGAGATCTGAACATTGCGTTGATCAATGAGTTGGCCATTATCTTTAACAAGATGGGCATCGACACCGAAGCGGTCTTGCAGGCTGCTGGAACCAAATGGAATTTCCTTCCATTCCGGCCCGGCCTGGTAGGCGGACATTGTATCGGCGTGGATCCGTACTATCTGACACACAAGGCGCAGGCTATTGGCTACCATCCTGAGATTATTCTAGCCGGTCGCCGGCTGAATGATGGTATGAGCAGTTATGTGGCTTCGCAACTCATCAAGTGTATGCTCAAACGACGTATTCATGTGGATGGGGCGCGTGTTCTTGTAATGGGATTAACCTTCAAAGAAAACTGTCCTGATCTACGTAACACCAAGGTAGTTGATATCGTGGCTGAGCTGTCTGACTACAATATCGAAGTCGATGTCTATGACCCTTGGGTCGCCACGGACCAGGCGGAGCATGAATATGGTATTACTCCTATTTCGGAGCCGACACTTAGAGCGTACGACGGTATTATCTTGGCAGTTGCGCACCATCAGTTCAAGGATATGGGAGCTGCGGAGATTCGACGGTTTGGTAAGGAACAACATGTACTTTACGATCTTAAGTACCTACTAACTGCCGAAGAATCTGACCTAAGATTGTAAAACTAGCTATTAAACGTCTATATAGACGGAGAGGGGGGAGTCCCTCTTTTTGCATTTTTATATCATGAGGTTCGCTCACCGTATGACATCTTATGAAACATTGCTAAGTACATTGCCTGTAGCCCCAAAAATTTGGCTGATCACCGGCGTGGCTGGCTTTATTGGTTCCAATTTGCTGGAAACTTTGCTCACGCTTGATCAATGTGTTGTGGGGCTGGATAATTTTTCCACCGGCCACCAACGCAATTTGGATGAAGTACAGGCCAGCGTAAGCCAAGAGCAGTGGCTGCGGTTCTCTTTTATCGAAGGCGACATACGCAACCTAGACGATTGTCATAAGGCGTGCAGTGGTGTCGATTATGTGCTTCACCAGGCGGCATTGGGCTCGGTCCCTCGTTCGATCAATGATCCAATCACAACGAACGGAGCCAACATTGACGGGTTCTTGAACATGCTGGTCGCAGCTCGGGATGCCAGCGTTAAAAGTATGACGTATGCCGCAAGCAGCTCAACCTACGGAGATCATCCGGGGCTTCCCAAGGTAGAGGATGTAATTGGTAAGCCGCTTTCGCCCTACGCCGTCACCAAGTACGTAAACGAACTGTATGCCGACGTGTTCTCGCGCTGCTATGGCTTCAATACCATTGGTTTGCGTTATTTCAATGTGTTTGGAAAACGCCAGGATCCCAATGGTGCTTATGCGGCGGTGATTCCCAAGTGGACTGCGGCAATGATAAATCAAGAAGATCTTTTCATGAACGGTGACGGCGAAACCAGTCGTGATTTCTGTTTCATTGAAAATGTCGTGCAAATGAATTTGCTAGCAGCCACAGCGCAGGCGAGCGCAAAAAATCAAGTTTACAATGTTGCGCTCGGAAATAGGACGTCGTTGAATGAGTTGTACGGCTATCTGACTAAGGCACTTGGGGAAAATGGAATTTCATATACGAAGTCTGCAATTTACCGCGGCTTTCGTGAAGGGGATGTTCGACATTCTCAAGCGGATATCAATAAGGCACGTCGCCACTTGGGATACTCCCCTGTCTTTGATATTCAGCGTGGCATCCAGAAAGCGATGCCATGGTACATTGATTTCTTCAAGCACGCTGCTGACCTCCGTTGAGGGCGTCTATGCTACGCGGCTTATGGCGTAATTAATTTTGCGTTAGTCGATGATTAACGCTAGGCGATCAGGATCTAGGCTTGGTATGAGCAAGGGCACAATAATATACATTGGCGGTTTTGAGCTCCCTGACCGAAATGCCGCTGCGCATCGTGTGATGGCCAACGGAAAAATTTTACGTGACTTGGATTACGATGTTGTTTTTCTGGGTGTCGATAGCTGTACTGAGCGGGGCAATGGCCTGCGACGTAACGATTGCTTCGGTTTTGAATGCTGGAGCGTGCCATATCCAAAAGGAACGCTGGCCTGGATTAGGTACATCGTGGGGTTGCCGGGTATTTTGTCCTTCTTAAAACAGGCCCGTAATGTCCAGGTAAGGGGTGTTATTTGTTATAACTATCCCGCTATTGCTAGTTTGCGTATTTGGGCGTTATGCAAGTCATTGGGGCTGAAAATGCTGTCGGACGCGACTGAATGGTATGACGCTAGCGCGGGCGGTCCGATTTATCGTGCTATAAAGTACACCGATACGATATTACGAATGCATCTCGTGCATAGGCTTGCTGATGGGGTCATAACAACAAGCAAGTTTCTGACTGACTTTTACGCTAGCAGGCGTAAAATTACGGTGGAGCTTCCAACACTTTTTGATACGGATAACTTCGTCACGCCACCCCGCAGTAGTGACCGGCCTAACAAGAAATTCATTTATATGGGCTCTCCATTCGATGCCGGTCGAGTCAATAAGCAGCGTACCAACCTCAAAGAGCGTCTGGATGTGTGCGTTACTCTTTTTCATCAGTTGTACAGTGCGGGAGAGCGATTTTCTTTTGATATCTACGGCATCACAGCTGAAGACTACCTACATGTATTCCCGGAGCACTCAGAGCCTCTCAGGGAAATGAGTGGGCTAGTGTGTTTTCACGGCAGGCAGCCCCACGCATTGGTTTTGGCACAAATTGTCGATAGTGACTTCAGTATTTTTTTTCGCGATCGTACGCGTGTGACATTAGCAGGGTTTCCGTCGAAACTGGCTGAGTCAATAAGCTGTGGAACACCGGTAATCTCCAACACCATGGTCAGCTTGGAAAATTATACAGGCTGCCCTGGCCTGTTTCTGGCTCATCGTGGGTTTGAGCTAGAGCTGCTTAAAAAGCTGATGGCCTATACGCCTGCAGAAATAGCGGAGATAAAACGACAGTCTTACGAATCCAAAAGTTTTGATTATCGTAAGTATGCTGCTCCCGTCTCGACGTTCTTGGGTGCTTCAGGAGTCTGAAATGAATCTACGCAGGTTATTAAAAATATTTACCGTCCCTTTTAATATGCTTCATGCAGCCTATGCGCCTGTGAGCTATGCCAGAAAAGTCGGTGTCCAGATGAAAGGGACAGTCACGATTTATGGTTCGAGTTACTATATGTTCAGCTCGGAGCCTTACTTGGTGACGCTGGGTGATAACGTCTTCGTCAGCGTCAGTGCGAAATTTGTGTGCCACGATGGCTCTACATTGCCTTTTCGCCAAATGATCCCAGATTTGGAATTGGCGGGAGAAATCAGTGTGGGTGACAATGTATTTATTGGCATGGGGGCGTTGATTTTGGCGAATGTACATATTGGCAGTAACTGCATAGTAGGCGCTAATTCTGTTGTGACGAAAAATGTGGAAGATGGCACCATCGTTGCTGGTAATCCGGCACGTGTGATCAGTCACACTGATGATTGGCTTTTGCGGGCTCAAGAAAAATCATTGAAAATCGGCCATCTGTATGGTCAGGATAAGGTAGATGCATATAAAAGGATTTTCAAAAAAAAATGAAAATCATCAGCTACCGTTACCTCCCGCTGAATGTTTATATCGTTTATTCTGTTTTTGTATTGTTTAGTCTGTTAGTAGGCCCCATGGAATATCAAGGGCTCGATTACCTGGTGCTGTTTTCCTTTGTGTTCGTTGCACTACTCCTTTTTATTATCGGCTTTCTTGCAGGAGCGCGGGGTGACTACAGAAAGCATCTTGATCTCTTAAAAGAGCGCCTTTTTGCCTATCGTCGTGTCGAGCGACTTGTTCAAGGCTTATTGCTACTGAGTGTAACGGCTGCACTGTTGCAATGGTATTTTTTTGTCTCTGCGGGGGTGGGGGTCGGCTTCGATAGTATTGGGGAGAACTATGTTGCCGGTTATCAGGGGTATGAGCGTGGTCAAGCTAGTATCGACATAATGTATGTTTTGAACATTTTTGAGCAATCGCTTACGTTAGTTGTGCTGCTATTTTGTTTTTATTATTTTTCAGTGATGGGGCGGTTTTCCCGATTTGCGTTTATATTCGTGGTTGTAACGTATTTGCTAGTCAACGTGCTGGCGGCTGGTAAGCAAAAGTATCTGGGCGATGTTGTAGTTCTAACTCTTTTCTGCATGGTCGTTAATTTTGCCGCCAGAGGTAGTAGGATCAAGGTGTCAGCGGTTCTTGCCGGTATTGGTTTGGGCTGTTTTGTGTTTTTGATGTTCGTTGAAATATTGCGT
The DNA here is from genome assembly GCF_024126555.1 of Pseudomonas sp. VE 267-6A. Lineage (NCBI taxonomy): Bacteria > Pseudomonadati > Pseudomonadota > Gammaproteobacteria > Pseudomonadales > Pseudomonadaceae > Pseudomonas > Pseudomonas sp. VE 267-6A. The sequence continues at coordinate 79,676 of NZ_JAMYBY010000017.1, read as the reverse complement.
CAACGCTATCAGGCAGCGGGGATCAATGTTGGTAACATTTATGAGAAGGTGCACCCGTTAATTGTTTGGAATGATAATGCCTGGGTCCTGAGCGTAGTAAGTTCAGACTATGCTCTTGCGTTGGGCATTTTTCTGGGTTACTTCACCAATGGATTGTATGGCCTCTATTTGAGCCTAACGTTGCCATTTGAATGGACCTATTTCGTTGGTAACTCATATTCGTTGGGGCGCATCGTAGAAATTCTTTTTTCGGCGGATGGTTCTGTGCTTGAACACACTTACCCATATCGCGTGGGTCTTGCTTATGGATGGGGGTTTGACAAATGGCATTCGCTATTTTCCTGGCTTGCTTCAGACATAACTTTTCTGGGTGTATTGCTTCTTACTCCTATCTTCTCGTTTTTCTATGCGCGTATTTGGCTACAAGCGGTTAGAGCTAATAACCCTTTCTCCGGCCCCTTGTTCATTTATTTTTCCATGGGCTTGGTGTTTAGTTACGCAAATAACCAAATTATGCATGGTTTGGCAGGCGTATTGGTATTACTGGTTCTTTTCGTGGGTTGGTGTGCCTCAAGAAACACGGGGGGCGGGCCTCGTGCAAGTGAGATAGAGTTAAAGCGCCCGTACGATGAGGTTGCGAATTGAAAAAGCATGGGCACTTTTTGCTGATACTAGGTTTGGTCGTCGCAAGCAAGGTCAGTGGTTTTTTCAAGGACTTATTGTTTACCTTCTACCATGGAGTTTCCAGCACGACAGACGCCTATTTTCTGGCGAACTCGATTTCCTCTGTCCTATACATGGCTATTTATTCAGCTATCCCCGTATTGATTGTTCCCCTTTACTCTCGTTTGATGTTGGTCGGAGATCGCCTCGCTATTGATCGGGGCCTGTCTGCGGCCTTTTTCTTTTTCTGCACGCTCTCGCTGGCGGTCAGCTCAGCGGTGTTTTTCCTGTCTCACCCGTTGACTGAGTTATTTGCGTCAGGGGCGAGCGAGTCGGTCAAGTATTCGGCCGGAAACTACTTGTCGATAATGGCGTTGACGTTCGTGTTGTCTACGTTGGTGTCGCTTTTGAATGCTGTTCAAACGGTCAACAAGGTAGTCATTCCCAGCTACATCGTTCCGATAGGCAACAATCTGGTGTTTTGTACGGGACTGTATTTGTTCAGTACACCCGAACAGTTTGAATCTGTGCTGCTATTGGGGGTTTTGGCTTGGTTACTGCTCGTTCTTATCAATGGCTATATTGCTCGCAAAAGCATAACGTTGCTACCCGGCGTTGGGTTTGATTTTTTCAAGGATAAAGAATTCATTTTTCTGTTCCTTCCTGCTGTCATGTCTTTTTACGTGGAGCAACTTAACGGATTTGTAGGCGTGTATTTTGCGGCCGAACTGGGTGTCGGAGCGATTTCGGTGTTTGGGTACTCTACAAAATTGAATTTGATATTTCTTTCAGTTTTTCTAGTATTTCTCACGGCTTCGCTGTTTCCTCGTATTGCGGCGGTGGCCGCACGTAACGACAGTGCGGAGCTCGCTAGGTACCTGACGGTGTGTATACGCGTAGTAGTTCTCTGTTCCGTGCCGATAGCGATTTACATGATCTTCTATTCTGAAGAGATCGTTACTCTCCTTTTCAAGCGAGGCAAGTTTTTGAGCGAAGATGTTTCTAGGGTAGCGTTGGTGTTATCTGTAATGTTATTGGCGCTTCCATTTTGTTTGCTCAGAGACATTATGAATAGGGTGTTTTTTTCTCATGGTAATACATTGACTCCGGTGCTCTTGTCGCTTTTTGCGCTGTTGGTCAACGCAGTCATTGCCTGCTTGTTCTATCAGCGCAATGGTTTGGTTCTACTTGCAGTTGCAGCGGTAGTCTCGACGATTCTGAACTGCCTGGTGGGTATTTTTCTGGTCCAGCGCAAGACTGGGTTCAGTCTGTTTTTTCCTATGGGGCATATCGTAGGGTTGTGTGGGGTGGCAGGCGGGCTGTCTTATTGTTCTCTGCGTTGGCTTGATGGCATACTGGCAGATTATTGGTTACCGCTTTTCGTGCCCTTCTTTTTGGTATATTTAGGCTGTTTGCTGCTTTTGCGCGTCAAGGAAGCTTGGGGGGTGGCGGGGGTATTGCGGAGGCGGGCTTCCTAGTCGGCACGCGCTGACGTTCTTGGTGCCAGGCATATCCTTTGCTAGCGAGCATGGGATGGAGCCAGCAGGAGGGTGCAGCTCTTGTGAATGCCTAATTATTCAATTTTGATTTTCGAGGTGTTATATGCGGGTATTGGTGCTGGGTGCTTCAGGCATGCTGGGGAGTGCGGTACTTAATGCCCTTGGGCAGGACGCCTCTTTCGAGGTGTTCGGCACGTTACGCAGCGCATCAGGCATGCGCTACTTTGCAAAGCGCCTTCACTCTCAACTTATTTCAGATGTTAATGTTCTTGAGCTTGATACACTGGTCAGAACGCTCGAAAATGTCAAACCTGACGTTGTCATCAACTGTGTTGGGCTGATCAAGCAGTTTGTTGAAGCGAAAGATCCTCTTATTGCCTTACCTCTCAATTCGTTGTTCCCTCACAGATTGGCACGCTTGTGCGGTTTGGCAGGCATTCGTCTTGTACATGTCAGCACTGACTGTGTATTTTCAGGTTGTAAAGGGATGTACAAAGAAGATGATGTATCTGACGCTGAGGATCTGTATGGTAAGTCAAAATTTCTGGGGGAGTTGCATCACGATTCGCATGCCATTACCTTGCGTACATCAATTATCGGGCATGAGCTAAATTCTTCAGTTTCATTGGTCGATTGGTTTCTCTCACAGCAGGGTAGTGTCAAAGGGTATGTGAACGCCATATTTTCCGGATTACCAACCGCCGAGCTGGCATCAGTGATAAAACATTATGTGTTGACGCGTCCGGAGTTGGCGGGCCTCTATCATGTTGCCGCTGACCCTATCAGTAAGCATGCGCTACTAAATTTGATTGCGGCGCAGTACGGAAAAGTCATCGAGATTGTTCCCGATGAGCGAGTTGTCATTGATCGTTCTCTGGATGCTCAGCGTTTCAATACGGCCACTGGCTATGTTGTGCCGGGCTGGAAAGCCCTGATCCAGACAATGTTCGAGACGCGCACGAATACTATCTATTGAGATTGTGCTGGACAAATACTTGCATTGCAAGGTGCAGCCGACCTTCAGCGACTCCAGGAGATCGACGCGTTCGGTCATGCCTAGCGAAGAATTAATGGGTGATTTTATGTTTGATGACAAAGTTCTAATGATTACTGGCGGCACTGGCTCATTTGGTAATACGGTACTGAAGCGATTTCTCGATACAGGTGTACGCGAAATACGTATTTTCAGCCGCGATGAGAAAAAACAAGAGGACATGCGTATTGCGTTGGCTAACGATAAAGTAAAATTTTACATTGGCGACGTTCGTGATTACTCAAGCCTTATACAAGCCATGGTAGGTGTCGACTATATTTTTCATGCAGCGGCACTCAAACAGGTTCCTTCCTGCGAGTTTTACCCGATGGAGGCGGTGAAGACAAACGTCCAAGGGACTGAAAATGTACTCAACGCGGCCATTGCCGCCGGTGTCAAGCGCGTCGTTGTGCTAAGTACGGACAAAGCTGTATACCCTATTAATGCTATGGGGATATCAAAAGCGATGGCCGAAAAGCTGATGGTTGCCAAATCGAGGATGATTCCAGAGGGGGGGACGGTTGTGTGCGCGACCCGATATGGCAATGTCATGGCCTCACGCGGTTCAGTCATTCCACTATTCGTTGAGCAACTCAACAGAGGTGATGCGCTCACGGTGACTGATCCTGAAATGACGCGTTTCCTGATGTCGCTTGAGGATTCTGTTGACCTGGTGTTGCACGCGTTTGAGCACGGTCAGCAAGGCGATATTTTCATTCAGAAAGCTCCAGCCTCGACGGTGGGTGATCTAGCGGCAGCCCTGAAGGAGCTTCTGAGCAAGGAGGCGCCGGTCAAGGTCATTGGTACCCGCCATGGCGAGAAATTATATGAGTCGCTCGTGTCACGTGAGGAAATGGCCAAGGCAGAGGACATGGGGCGCTACTATCGTATTCCTGCCGATAATCGTGATCTAAACTACAAGAAGTACTTCGTCGAGGGTGAGCAAAAAATTTCTGACGAAGATGACTATACATCGCATAACACCGAGCGTCTAGATATCGAAGGCGTGAAAAAAGTACTACTGAAGCTGGATTACATTCAAGGTGTTATCAATGCTTAAAGTCATGACGTTAGTAGGTACTCGCCCTGAGCTCATAAAGATGAGCCGGGTGATCGCCGAGCTCGATAAGCAAGTAAACCATGTGCTGGTTCATTCCGGTCAGAACTACGATTACGAGCTCAATCAGGTGTTTTTTGACGACTTGGGCATCCGTAAACCGGATCATTTTCTGGCGGCTGCGGGTCAGACGGCGGCGCAAACTATTGCGGAAGTCATAAGCAAGTCGGATGCGGTTTTTGAGCTAGAAAAGCCTGATGCAGTATTGCTGTACGGTGACACTAACACGTGCTTGGCGGTAATTGCCGCGAAACGTCGTAAAATTCCGATCTTCCATATGGAAGCAGGCAACCGTTGTTTTGATCAGCGCGTTCCTGAAGAGCTGAATCGAAAAGTTCTGGATCACCTCAGCGATATCAACATGGTGCTTACCGAGCATGCGCGACGCTACTTGATTGCTGAGGGGATCCGGCCAGAAACCATCATCAAGACTGGTTCTCATATGGCTGAAGTATTGGATTACTATCTGCCGAAGATTAACCAATCTGATGTCGTCAAGCGTATGTCGCTGGAAGAAAGTAAATTTTTTATCGTCAGCGCTCATCGTGAAGAGAATGTGGACAGTCCTGAAAATCTCAATGATTTGATCGACACCCTTATGGTGCTGGCTGAGCACTATCATTACCCGGTAATTGTTTCCACCCACCCCCGGACTCGCAAGCGTCTGGAGACCCTGGGGATTTCGCTGGATCACCCACTGATCCAATTCATGAAGCCGTTTGGCCTATTGGACTACATCAAGCTGCAGATGTCTGCATTTTGTGTACTTTCCGACAGCGGCACCATCACCGAGGAGGCGTCGTTACTGAACCTTCCTGCGGTCACCTTGCGTACAGCGCATGAGCGACCTGAAGGAATGGACCAAGGTACATTGATTATGAGTGGACTGAAAGCCACCCGCGTGCTTGAAGCGGTCAAGGTGGTGGTGAGCCAGCATGATCGCAGTCAACAGCGTGTTCCTGTCGTGCCTGACTACCTCGGAGGACCGGTTTCTGTGCAGGTCGTCCGTGTGGTTTTGAGTTATGTAGATTACATCAATCGTACCGTCTGGGGTAAGTACTGATCTTCGGAAGGATTGCCACTTGCTAGTGTCACCTGCTGTTGAAGGTAATAGGGCAACACGAATGAGTGTGCATTGTTTAAAAAAGGCAGATACTAATCGACCTATGAATTTTCTTTTGATTGCCAGCTTTCCCGAGTCATTGCTTGTGTTTCGAGGTGATCTGCTCAAAGCGCTGCAAAAGCGCGGTATGATCGTGCACGTCGCTGCACCTGGTCTGCTGCCGGGGAGTGAGGTTCTAAAAAATATCGAAAGTGCCGGGTTCGTTGCACACGATATTCTCCTAAATCGGGTGGGGATGAATCCTCTGAAGGATCTGCGCACAGTGTGGGACCTTTGGCGTTTGATGAGGGATATCAGGCCGGACGCTGTGCTGGGCTATACGATCAAACCCGTCATCTATGGCATGTTAAGTGCGCGGTTTGCTGGTGTGCGTAGACGATTCGCATTGATTACCGGGCTTGGCTACACGTTTCAGGAGCCTGCCGGACAATCCCGAAAACGCTTGTTACTTCGTTTACTGGTACAGCGCCTTTACGCTTTTGCCTTGAAAGGTGCGAATAGCGTTTTTTTTCAGAATCCTGATGACCAGGCGCTCTTCAAAAGCAGGCAGTTGCTCTGTGAGGGGGCTCGCTCGATGGTAGTCAACGGTTCTGGTGTCGATCTTGCTAGGTATGCAGTGAGTGAATTGCCACCCACCATCAGTTTTCTCTTGATTGCTAGGCTGCTGGGGGACAAGGGAGTGCGTGAGTACGTTGCTGCAGCGCGTGCCATCCGCGCACATCACCCGGAGATTGAGTTCAAGCTGGTTGGGTGGATCGACGATAATCCTGATGCCATAGGTTCCGATGAGTTGGATTCATGGGTGACCGAGGGCACTATCAGTTTTCTGGGCCGCTTGAGTGATGTGCGTCCTGCGATCGCTGGTAGTAGCGTATACGTGTTGCCTTCATACAGGGAAGGCACGCCACGCACTGTGTTGGAAGCAATGGCTATGGGGCGTGCAGTCGTAACCACCGATGCCCCAGGTTGCAGGGAGACCGTTTGTGATCAGGTCAACGGCTATCTGGTGACTGTTGGCGACAGTAATGAATTGGCGCAAGCGATGATGAAGTTCATCCGGTCACCGGGCCTCGTAAAAGAAATGGGTCTTGCTTCTCGAAAAATGGCCGAGAGCAAATTCGACGTTCACGCCGTCAATCAGATCATGATTCGGGAGATGGGCCTGTAAGGTGCAGCTGGGTGCTTCAAGTTGCCATAGCAATCGAAAATTGAACTAAGCTCGCGAAACTTACGTCGAGCTATTATGGGTTTGGATTATGCTCAAGCGTTGGATGGACATAGTTTTTTCCTTTACTGGATTGCTGGTGCTTTCACCAGTGATCTTGATCGTTGCCTGGAAAATTCGTCGTAATCTGGGGGCTCCCGTGTTGTTTCGTCAGGTTCGCCCAGGCCTGCATGGTAGGCCTTTCGAGATGGTAAAGTTCAGAACCATGCGCGATGCCGTGGATGAGCAAGGCCATCCTTTGGCGGATGCCGACCGCATGACGGCATTTGGAAGTTTCTTGCGCTCAAGCAGCCTGGATGAATTGCCGGAACTGTGGAATGTGCTTAAAGGCGAGATGAGCTTGGTAGGACCACGGCCATTGTTGATGGAGTATCTTGATCTTTACAGCCCAGAGCAGATGCGCAGGCACGATGTTCCACCAGGTGTCACCGGCTGGGCACAGGTAAATGGTCGCAATGCCCTCAGTTGGGAGCAAAAGTTCTCGCTTGATGTATGGTATGTGGATAACCGCTCGGTTTGGCTGGATTTTAAAATAATCCTTTTGACGATCAAGAAGGTGATTGTGCGCGAAGGGATCAGTGCCGATGGTGAAGCGACTATGCCCAAATTCACTGGTAGTAAGTAATCAATTGCTTACCGAGCTAGGTGTGCGTCGAACTTATCCTTGTCACAGAATTTATGGAGCGAATTTTGTATGCTGAATACACGTTTTTCCCCATGGCCTTCCTTTTCGCAAGAAGAGGCTGATGCTGCTCGCGATGTTATTTTGTCCAACAAGGTCAACTACTGGACAGGGTGTGAATGCCGAAAGTTCGAAGAAGAGTTCGCCGCATGGACAGGTACTGCACATGCTATCGCCTTAGCCAATGGTACCGTTGCACTGGACCTTGCGCTGAAAGCGCTCAACATTGGTTGCGGCGATGAGGTCATCGTTACTTCTCGTACATTTCTTGCTTCAGTTTCAAGCATCGTTAACGTAGGGGCGGTTCCGGTGTTTGCCGATGTTGACCGTAATACTCAAAACATTACCGCGCACTCGATCAATGCGGTGTTGACGAATCGCACGCGTGCTGTGATATGTGTACATCTTGCAGGTTGGCCTTGCGATATGGACCCTATCATGGAGCTGGCCCAACAACACGGTCTCAAAGTGATCGAAGACTGCGCGCAAGCCCACGGCGCACGTTACAAGGGGCGAGCGGTCGGCTCAATCGGGCACGTCGGTGCGTGGTCTTTCTGTCAGGACAAGATTATGACTACTGGCGGAGAGGGGGGCATGGTGACCACCAATGATCGTGACCTCTGGTCTAGCATGTGGTCATTTAAGGATCATGGAAAAAGCTGGGAAGCGGTCTATGAGCGTGAGCATGCCCCAGGCTTCCGCTGGGTCCATGACAGCTTTGGTACCAACTGGAGGATGTTGGAAGTACAGGGCGCTATCGGACGCATTCAGTTGCGCCGCATGGCGCATTGGCATTCGAGTCGGCTGAGCAACGCTCAACGCATCTGGGCGTGTGCACGAGGGCTGCCAGGTTTGCGGGTACCTGGGCTCCCCCATGACGTCGTTCACGCCGCGTACAAGTGTTATGTTTTTGTAGAACCCAAGCAACTTAAAGATGGTTGGAGCCGTGATCGAATCTTGCATGAGATCGCTGCACTTAATGTTCCTTGCTTCTCGGGTTCGTGTTCCGAGGTGTACCTTGAAAAGGCATTCGACGGCACCGGGTGGCGCCCACCGGTTCGTTTGCCTATAGCACAGGAATTGGGTGAAAACAGCCTCATGTTCCTAGTTCATCCTACTCTGACAGCAGATGAGATCGAACAGACGTGCGAGATTTTGAAGATGGTGATGCAGGACGCTTGCAACGGGTAAACCGCGGTGCGTTACGAATTGCTTTGAAGTAGGTTGTCATGTGAGGTGTATCAAACCGGTATGCAGAATTTAAGGAGTTTACTGCTGGCCCTGCCAAGGGGGCAAAAGCGCGCGCTTCAGGTTGCCACTGATGTCGTGCTGGTGTGGCTCGCACTCTGGCTTGCGTTTGTAGTGCGTCTGGGATTTGATGATTTGGTCAATCCATTCGCTACGCATATTTGGCTGTTCTTCAGTGCACCAGTAATTGCCATACCGCTGTTTATCCGCTTCGGTATGTATCGGGCCGTAATGCGCTACTTTGGAAATGATGCGCTGATTAGCATTGTGAAAGCGGTAAGTCTGTCTGCTTTAATCCTTGCACTTGTGGTCTATTGGTACGGCAGCCGTCAGTCTTTGGTGCCACGCTCGATAATTTTCAACTACTGGTGGCTGAGCCTGATAATGGTCGGTGGGCTACGGATGGTGATGCGGCAATATTTTCTTGGGGACTGGATCGCCACCTCTCGGCACGTTCCGTTCGCCAACCGCGACAGTGGATTACCTCGCGTTGCCATTTATGGTGCCGGCGCTGCCGGCAATCAGCTGGTTGCCGCGTTGCGTATGGGCCGTAGCATGCAGCCGGTAGCATTCATCGATGATGACAGCAGCATTGCCGATCGCGTTATCTCCGGCTTGCAAGTGTTCGAGCCCAAATGTATTCAGCAGATGGTCGACCTGACAGGTGCTCAAGAGATTCTCCTTGCCATCCCATCGTGCAGCCGTGCACGTCGACGAGAAATTCTTGGCTACCTCGAAGGTTTTCCTCTTCATGTACGCAGCGTACCGGGGCTGATGGATCTGGCCAGCGGGCGCGTCAACGTTGATGATATTCAAGAAGTTGATATCGCAGATCTGCTTGGGCGTGACGCTGTTCCAGCGCAGCCTGACCTTTTCGAGCGATGCATTCGCGGCCAGTCGGTTTTGGTGACGGGCGCCGGTGGCTCTATAGGGTCTGAGCTATCGCGACAGATCTTGATGCATAAGCCCAGTACATTGTTGCTCTTCGAGCACAGTGAGTTCAATCTTTACATGATTTTAAGTGAGCTTGAGCAGCGTATAGCGCGTGAGTCACTCTCAGTAAGGCTACTACCCATTCTTGGTTCTGTACGCAATCAGAGGCAATTGCTGGATGTGTTGAAAACCTGGCACGTGAATACGGTCTATCACGCTGCAGCTTATAAGCACGTACCCATGGTGGAGCACAACATCGCTGAAGGTGTGTTGAACAATGTCATCGGTACATTGAATACTGCTCAGGCTGCTTTGCAGGCGGGTGTTGCCAACTTTGTACTCATTTCAACAGACAAGGCGGTTAGGCCGACCAATGTGATGGGCAGCACCAAACGCTTGGCCGAGATGACGTTGCAAGCGCTGAGTCGAGAAATTGCCCCCGTGCTTTTTGACGACTTGAGCAATATTTCCCAGGTCAACAAAACACGTTTCACCATGGTTCGATTTGGGAATGTTCTGGGCTCTTCGGGATCGGTGATTCCATTATTCCATCAACAAATAAAATCCGGCGGTCCCCTGACCGTTACGCACCCCAAGATCACACGTTACTTCATGACAATTCCTGAGGCTGCACAATTGGTAATTCAGGCTGGGTCCATGGGGCAGGGTGGGGATGTATTTGTGCTGGACATGGGGGAGCCAGTCAAGATTGTCGAGCTTGCCAACAAGATGATTCACTTGTCAGGGTTGACCGTCAGAAGTGATACCAACCCTTATGGTGATATCGCTATCGAGTTTACCGGGCTGCGCCCTGGAGAGAAACTCTATGAAGAGTTGCTTATTGGCGATAATGTTTCTGAAACCACTCATCCTATGATTATGAGTGCGCATGAGGATTATCTTCCTTGGGATTTGCTCAAGGAAAAACTCAGCGAGTTGTTGAGCGCTATCGAGCGTGATGATTATTCGAGAGTACGTCTTTTGTTGCGAGAAACCGTCAGCGGTTACACGCCAGAGGGCGAGATTGTTGACTGGATTTATCAACAGCGCCGGTTGGAACCTTGATCATTTCATCGTCAGTGCTTGGGCAGCTGTTAGTTGCTCCAAGTGCTTTTTTGAAGCCTCCTTTCGACCAGGATCGTTGACACTTTAAAGTAAGGGTGCTCATTATTCCGCTTTACCTTTTTTGGCGTATTGCAGTTGTAGTGGTCTAGTGAGATCGGACACCTATTTAGACGAGAATGCTCGCCTCTCACTTGAACTCAGCGCCACCGTGGTGCTCGACAAAGGCCATAACACGCCGAGGATCCCGTTCACTTTGAGGTATAATCAGCCCTGCGTCTGTGAAAGAGCCAGCTTCGGTAAGAATGTGGCGTTATCACTCCGACCAGCAAAGCATTGATACCTGATCAGCGAAAAATCCATGAGATCAATCGCTTGGAATGGGGAAAGTCGATCCTGAAAAAGGTTACCGCGCTCTTGATGGCCGAGGAATACGAGAACTTGCGTTAGTCGATCAATTCCGTTCGGAAGAGCTGGTTGATCTGTTGTTCTCGGTTTTTGAAGTCACCCGATCTTGCTATTACGCACACTGCCGCAAAGACGAACGCCGGATGTAACGGCTCGCTTTACGCGCTTAGGTGAATGAGTTTTTCACCCAGAGCCGTAGCGCAGCTGGCAGTCTGAGCATCATATTTATGTTGCGCGATGACGGAATACAGATCGGGCGATCCAAGGTGCGCAAGCTGAAGCTGATTCAGTAAACAGCCAGACTCGCATCACTATAAAAAGGCAACGGTTGAACGTCCCAACATGTCAAATGTACTGAGTAAGGAGTTCAATGTTTCGGCACCGAACGAAGTCTGGTACTGCGATATCAGGTACGTATGAACGCAAGATCGCTGGCACTAACTGGTTGCAGTGATTGATATGTATTCGCGCCGTTTGGTGGGCTGGTCGTTCTCACCGAAGTGCGATGCCGACTTGGTGATCAAGGCCATAGACATGGCATATGAGCAACGGGGCCCCCACAGAATATTTTACTCCACAGCGATCAGGACAGCCCCTATAACCAGTCTTTCCGCCAACGGCTGTGGCGCTACCGCTGCCAAAGAGCATGAGCCGGCGCGGGACCTGTCATGGCAACGCACCGACGGAGCGTTTGTTTCGTAGCCTGAAGACAGAGCGGATTCCGACCTTTGGCTGCATCAACGCCCCTTGCTCAGCAGGATATCGCTCAGTTTTTGGTACAGCGATATAACCGGTAACTTCCGCATCAGTTCGACGCTGGTTTAACGCCTGCGGTTGCCGAACTTAAGGTGGTGTCCGGGATCAGTTGACCGCTACAAGTGCGACCCTTCCGTAAAAAATTATTCTACTCCGAGCGGTATCTTTTCCTATATGCTTTTTCTTTGTTGTCATATCTTGTTTGAATCAAGTTTCCCTTGACGGTGGATTTGCGCGTTTTAGTCCGCTAGGTTCTTCAGGCAGCCAAGGAATCGCTGCCTTAGCAAGCTCACACACCAAGGAGTGCCACCGTTATGCGCAATACCTTTCTTGTTTCTCTGCTGCTCGCGCTGCTCAGCGCGTTCTCGCTGCCGTCGTTTGCGGCGGCCACCAAGGCCGCAGGCGACTTGCCAGTCACTACAGTCAGCGCAGCGCTCGCCTCAACCACCGTCAACCTGAACACTGCCGATGCGGCGACACTGCAGTCGTCGCTTGCAGGTATCGGCAAGGCCAAGGCTGAAGCGATCGTGGCCTACCGCGAAGCCAACGGCGCGTTCGAGTCAGTGGATGAGTTGCTGGAGGTGAAGGGGATCGGCCAGGCGCTGATCGAGCGCAACCGGGACAAACTGGCGGTCAAGTGACCTGAGGAGGGGCGGGTCGGGCAATGCTCGATCCGTTTTTATCATCAAATGGCATGGGCCCCCGGCGCCTGCAGAAGGCGGGGAAGCGCCACGCTTATCGGTCTTGCGCGTCCTTGGCATCGGCTTCGGCATTGCGCTCATGCACGCGCTTGAGTTGCTCTTCGGTCAAGGGCAGCTTCTTCGCCGTATCACGCAGCATCATCAAACCACCGACAATCGAGCCGATGGCAACCAGCAAGATCAACCAGGCATACCAGGGCATGAGCTTCTCCTTATCGACGGCGAATGGCGCCGCCTCTGTGATGTTGGACTCGACACGAGCGTCGATGGTTCAAGTATAAGAGGCCCACCACCTGGGGGCGAATTCGCGATCACCGGCCCCCATTGGCACTGCGCATCGGCTACAATGCGCGCCGATTTCGACTTGCCCAGAGAGCCTGCCCATGTCCGCCTGTCAGACGCCTATCATCGTCGCCCTGGATTTCCCTACCCGTGACGCCGCCCTGAAACTGGCCGATCAGCTGGACCCCGCGCTGTGTCGGGTCAAGGTCGGCAAGGAGCTGTTCACCAGCAGTGCGTCGGGCATCGTTGAAACCCTGTGTGAAAAGGGCTTCGAAGTGTTCCTGGACCTCAAGTTCCACGATATCCCCAACACCACCGCCATGGCCGTGAAGGCCGCAGCCGAAATGGGCGTGTGGATGGTCAACGTGCACTGCTCTGGCGGCCTGCGCATGATGGCAGCCTGTCGCGACGTGCTGGACCAGCGCAGCGGGCCACAGCCGCTGTTGATCGGTGTGACCGTGCTGACCAGCATGGAGCGTGAAGACCTCGCCGGTATTGGCCTGGACATCGAGCCGCAGGAGCAGGTGCTGCGACTGGCCGCCCTGGCCGAGAAGGCCGGCATGGACGGCCTGGTGTGCTCCGCCCTGGAAGCCCCGGCCCTGAAGGCCGCGCACCCGTCGTTGCAGTTGGTGACTCCGGGCATTCGTCCTGCCGGCAGCGCCCTGGACGATCAGCGTCGTATCCTTACCCCGCGCCAGGCGCTGGACGCCGGCTCCGACTACCTGGTAATCGGTCGCCCGATCAGCCAGGCGGCTGACCCTGCTCAAGCGCTGGCAGCAGTGGTAGCCGAAATTCGCGGCTAAGCGACTCGGTCCTTCGCCAGCAAGGCTGGCTCCTCCTTGTAGGAGCCAGCCTTGCTGGCGAAGTCGTTCCCCTTATACCTTCAACACCAGCTTGCCAAAGTTTTCCCCGCTGAACAGCTTCAGCAGCGCTTCGGGAAAGGTCTCCAGCCCCTCGACAACATCCTCCTTGCTCTTAAGCTTGCCGCTGGCCAGCCAGCCGGCAATTTCGTTGCCTGCGGTGCCGTACTTGGCCACATGGTCCATCACTACGAAACCTTCCATGCGCGCGCGGTTTACCAGCAGCGACAGGTAGTTGGCCGGGCCCTTGACCGCCTGCTTGTTGTTGTACTGGCTGATGGCACCACAGATCACCACCCGCGCCTTGAAATTCAGGCGACTGAGCACTGCATCGAGGATGTCCCCGCCGACGTTGTCGAAGTACACATCCACCCCTTTTGGGCACTCGCGCTTGAGTCCCTCCAGTACGTCTTCGGCCTTGTAGTCGATAACCCCGTCAAAGCCCAGTTCATCGACCAGGTAGCGGCATTTCTGCTCGCCGCCGGCAATCCCGACCACACGACAGCCCTTGAGCTTGGCGATCTGCCCGGCAATGCTGCCGACCGCTCCCGCTGCACCCGAGATCACCACGGTTTCGCCCGTCTTGGGCTCACCCACTTCCAGCAGGGCAAAGTAGGCCGTCATTCCGGTCATGCCCAGGGCGGAGAGATAGCGTGGCAACGGTACCAGCCTAGGGTCGACCTTATGCAGGCCCTTGGGCTCGCCAATGAAGTAATCCTGTACACCAAGGGCTCCGCTCACCGTATCACCCACGGCATAGTCAGGGTGCCTGGACGCCACCACTTCACCGACACCCAGTGCTCGCATGACCTCGCCGATACCTACAGGCGCAATGTAGGACTTGCCCTCGTTCATCCACCCGCGCATGGCCGGGTCCAGCGACAGGTACAGGTTCTTCACCACTACCTGTCCCTCGACAGGCTCGGTCACAGGCACGGTTTCAAAGGTAAAGTCATCACGTGTCACTGCGCCGGTGGGGCGCTTGGCAAGCACGAAGCGGCGGTTGGTCCTGTCAGTCATGGCAAGGTTCTCTCTGGAAGGCAAACCCTGTTGATAGGCCTGCATCGGCAAATCGGCAAGGTCCAGCCTTGTGGCGAATGGTGATTGATCCATCTGGATGATTGAGCCTAGCAGCTAAAATCACCCGGTTCGATGGTGTGTTCACTGCGTGCCTGATGATGCTGCCCAGGAGCCACCGCCGATGACTAGACTCCCGCCATTGTCCTCACTACGTTGCGGGAGTTATCGATGAGCATGACTTTTTCCGGCCAGGTTGCCCTGGTCACCGGGGCCGGCGCCGGCATCGGCCGGGCCACGGCGCTGGCATTTGCCGCCGAAGGCCTGAAGGTTGTGGTGGCAGACCTGGACGTCGCCGGTGGCGAACACACGGTCGGGTTGATTCAGGCCGCCGGCGGCCAGGCACTGTTCGTACCTTGCAACGTTACCCGCGAGCAGGACGTGCAGCAGTTGATGGCGCGCACTGTCGAGGCATACGGTCGTCTGGACTACGCCTTCAACAATGCCGGTATAGAAATCGAGCAGGGGCGCCTGGCCGACGGCAGCGAAGCCGAGTTCGATGCGATCATGGGCGTCAACGTCAAGGGCGTGTGGCTGTGCATGAAGCACCAGTTGCCGCTGATGCTCGCCCAGGGCGGCGGTGCGATCGTCAACACCGCATCGGTCGCCGGCCTGGGGGCTGCGCCCAAGATGAGCATCTACAGCGCATCCAAACATGCCGTGATCGGGCTCACCAAGTCGGCCGCCATCGAGTACGCCAAGAAACTGATCCGGGTGAATGCGGTGTGTCCGGCGGTGATCGACACCGACATGTTCCGCCGTGCCTACGAGGCCGATCCACGCAAGGCTGAATACGCCGCCGCCATGCACCCGGTCGGCCGCGTGGGCAAGGTCGAGGAAGTCGCTGCAGCGGTCCTGTACCTGTGCAGCGACGGTGCGGCATTCACCACTGGCCAGGCTCTGGCAATCGATGGTGGTGCCACCGCTATCTAGCGGGTGGGGCAGGGGAGGGCCAGGCCCTCCCGTGTCGATCAGGCAGCCTTGCGCCAGTTCAGGATCATCAGCGTCAGTACCCCCGCCACAATCCCCCAGAACGCCGAGCCGATCGAGAACAGCGTAAAGCCCGAGGCCGTGACCATGAATGTGATCAAGGCCGCCTCGCGCTCCCTGGCCTCACTCATCGCGACCGTCAGGCCGTTCATGATCGAGCCGAACAGCGCCAGTGCGGCAATCGACAGCACCAGCTCCTTGGGCAACGCGGCGAACAGTGCCGCCAGGGTGGCGCCGAACACGCCGGCAATGCCATAGAAAATCCCGCACCAGACCGCCGCAGTGTACCGCTTGCTCGGATCTTCATGGGCATGCGGCCCGGTACAGATCGCGGCGCTGATGGCCGCCAGGTTGATGCCGTGCGAGCCGAACGGGGCCAGCAGCAGCGAGGCCAGGCCCGTCACTGAAATCAGCGGCGAGGCAGGTACCTGGTACCCGTCCGCACGCAGCACCGCCACACCCGGCATGTTCTGTGAAGTCATCGCCACCACGAACAGGGGGATGCCGATGCTGATGGTCGCAGCCAGCGAGAACGACGGCGTGGTCCATACCGGTGTCGCCACCTCCAGGTGGAAGCTGCTGAAGTCCAGCAACCCCATCACTGCGGCGATCGCGGTGCCCACCACCAGCGCGGTCAGTACCGCATAGCGCGGCGACAGCCGCTTGATCAGCAGGTAGCTGAAGAACATCCCCAGCACCAGGGCGGTCCGATGCTGGGCTGCAACAAAGATCTCGCTGCCGATCTTGAACAGAATGCCGGCCAGCAGGGCCGCGGCCAGCGATGCCGGAATGCGCCGTACCAGGCGTTCGAAACTGCCTGTGAGCCCGCAGATCACCACCAGTACGGCGCAGGTGATGTAGGCGCCGATTGCCTCGCCATAGCTCACGCCGCCCAGGCTGGTGATCAGCAAGGCTGCGCCGGGGGTCGACCAGGCGACCGTGATGGGCGTGCGATATCGCAGTGAAAGGCCAATGCTGCATACCGCCATGCCGATCGACAGCGCCCAGATCCACGAGGAAATCTGCGCGGTGGTCAGGCCGGCCGCCTGGCCCGCCTGGAACATCAGCACCAGCGAGCTGGTATAGCCCGTGAGCATGGCAATGAAACCGGCGACCACCGCCGAGGGGGAGGTGTCGGCCAGCGGACGCATTGGCGCAGAGGTGGCGTCAGGCATGCAGTAATCCTTGTGCGGGTGTAAGCGGGTTTTTCAGACTACGCTGCGATAGGGCGAGTTTTGCCATACAGCAACCATTGCATTTAACCGTACAGTCGCCAACTATGGACGGCGGTTTCGTTTCAGCTTTGGAGAGGGGGGAACAATGTACAAGGTCTACGGGGATTACCAGTCGGGCAACTGCTACAAGGTCAAGCTGATGTTGCACTTGCTTGATATTCCGTACATATGGTGTCCCGTGAACATCCTCAATGGCGAGACCGAGCGCCCTGAGTTTCTGGTCAAGAACCCTAACGGCAAAGTGCCGGTGCTGGAGTTGGAGGACGGCAGTTATCTGTGGGAGTCCAACGCCATTCTTAACTACCTCGCCGAAGGTAGCCTGTTCCTGCCGAGTGAACCGCGTTTACGTACGCAAGTGCTGCAGTGGCAGTTCTTCGAGCAGTACAGCCATGAGCCCTACATTGCCGTGGCACGTTTCATCCAGTTCTACCTGGGCATGCCCGAAGATCGCGTCGATGAATACAAGTCGTTGCAGAAGGGCGGGCACAAGGCGCTGAAGGTGATGGAGAAACAGTTGCAGGAAACGCCCTACCTGGTCGGTGACAAGTACTCGATTGCCGATGTGGCGTTGTATGCCTACACCCATGTGGCCCACGAAGCTGGCTTCCTGCTGGATGATTACCCGAAGATTCGCGCCTGGCTGGAACGCGTGGCCTCGCATGAGCGGCATGTGCCCATGATCGATTGATGGTGTTTTGCCGGCAGGGAGCAGCCCTGCCGGCCAAGCGCTATCAGACCGTCGAGAACCGCTGGTTCAGGTAGTCGATGATCACCTTGGACTCGTACATCCAGGTGGTCTTGCCGTCTTCCTCGATGCGCAGGCACGGCACCTTGATCTTGCCGCCTTGCTCCAGCAGGGCCTGGCGATCCTGTTCGTTGTTCTTCGCGTCACGCAGTGCCACCGGCACGTTCAGGCGGTGCAGTGTGCGGCGGGTCTTCACGCAGAAGGGGCAAGCGTGAAACTGATACAGGCTCAGCCCCTTGGCCTGCTGCTCGACATTCGCCTGGGCGGCCGCATCACGCTTGAGCTTGCTCGGGCGGCTGACCCAGTCGAGGAAGACGATCAGCTGGCCAAGGCCAACCCGCAGTGCTTTGACGATCATGGCAACTCCTCACAATGAAAAAAGCCGACCTGGGCAGGTCGGCTCGCAGAACCTCGGCCGATTACTTGATCAGGCTGAGGAACTCGCTGCGGGTGGCAGCATTGTCGCGGAAGGCGCCGAGCATCACCGAGGTGATCATCGACGAATTCTGTTTTTCCACACCGCGCATCATCATGCACATGTGCTTGGCTTCGATCACCACGGCCACGCCCAGCGCGCCGGTCACCTGCTGAACCGCCTCGGCGATCTCGCGGCTGAGGTTTTCCTGGATCTGCAGGCGGCGAGCGTACATGTCGACGATGCGCGCCACCTTGGACAGGCCCAGCACCTTGCCGCTCGGGATATAGGCGACATGCGCCTTGCCAATGAACGGCAGCATGTGGTGTTCGCACAGCGAGTACAGCTCGATGTCCTTGACCAGGACCATTTCACTGTTGTCGGAGCTGAACAAGGCGCCGTTGGTCACCTCTTCCAGGGTTTGGTCGTAGCCGCGGCAAAGGTACTTCATGGCCTTCGCAGCCCGCTTGGGCGTATCGAGCAGGCCCTCGCGGGAAACATCCTCGCCGAGTTGGCCGAGAATCGCGGTGTAGTGCTGTTCCAGGGACATGGATCTACCTGTGGGATTTATCGCAAAAGCGAAGGGTACGGCGGCTGTGACGGCGCTGCAAGCGCGGCGTTACTCGTCACGCCCTTCAAGCATGGTCCGCTTGAGCATGACATACACCGCGCCGGTGCCGCCGTGGCGCGCCTGGCACGAGGTAAAACCCAGTACCTGGGCATGCTGGCGCAGCCAGGTGTTGACGTGGCTCTTGATCATCGGACGCTTGCCATCGAGCCGCACCGCCTTGCCGTGGGTGACTCGCACGCAGCGCACCTCGAAGCGCGTGGCCTCTGCCAGGAATGCCCAGAGGGTCTCGCGGGCTTTCTCCACGGTCATGCCGTGCAGGTCCAGGCTGCCTTCGAAACCGATCTGGCCAAGCTTGAGCTTGCGCATCTGGCTTTCCTGCACGCCATCGCGGCTCCAGTGCAGGTCGTCTTCCGGGCCCACGTCGATGACGAACTGATCGGACAGGCCGTCGATCACCGTCTGGTCGCTGCGCACGGTCGCGGCCTGGCGCAGGCTGGCCAGTTGCTTGCGGTCGGCCTTGGGTTTGCCGGTGTCGGCGCGATCATGCCGGATCGGCTTGACGCCGTGCATCTGGCTCTTGAACAGGGAAAAATCGTCGTCTTGCATGTAAGCCTCCGCCTGGGCGGCGCAGTTTACGCGACTCCCCACAGGGTTGCAGTCAATCGTGTTTCTTCATCAGGTGCGGCGACAGGTTCAGCCCCCTGGCACGGCGCAGGCGCAACCGGCTGCGGCGCCAGGACCAGACGCCCAGGTACAGCGACAGCAAGCCCAGGCCCAGCACCACGGCAGCGCCGGGGCGGTTGTTGTTGAGCTCGCCCAGCGCCTCGGCATGGCCCAGCAGGCCAGCGACGCCGGCCATGGTCAGGAGCACGCCGAGTATCGCCAGCAGTGCCGAGAACGCCGTGGCCAGGCGTGCGCCCCAATTGCGTTGTTCCCGGGGACGCAGGCGCCTGGCGTCGAAACTGGATAACTTCATTCCGACTTTCCTCAAAGGGTATCCGGGGTTGGACCCGAACGCCCCAGAGTGGTTCCACTTGCCTGTCGGGTGGTCAGATCAGGCTGTTGACGGGTGCGACACAGGCAAAGTTGTCGGCCATGATCGCCATTTCGCTCTGCTGGATCTGTGCGGCCGGGATCACGCCGTCCTTGAACGGCAGGTCGCGGGTGGCGCAGCCGTCTTCGACCAGGGTGCAGCGATAGCCGTAGTCCTTGGCGCGGCGCACGGTGGTGCTGACGCTGGAGTGGCTCATGAAGCCGCACACGATCAGGTCCAGGTGGCCGTACTTCTGCAGCGTCTCGTGCAGTGTGGTGTTCTTGAAGGCGTTGGGCATGCGTTTTTCGATGACGACTTCATCGCCCTGCGGCTCCAGGCCCGGAATCCACTCGCCGCGCGAGCCCTGTGGGTCGAACAGGCCACCCACGGTGCCCAGGTGGCGCACATGCACCACGGGCCGGCCGGCCTTGCGTGCAGCCTCGAGCAGTTTGCCGATGTTGGCCACCGCTTCGTCCATGCCCGACAGCGCCAGGGGCCCGCTCAGGTACTCCTTTTGCGCATCGATAATCACCAGGCTGGCGTTGCTAAGCTTGGCCGGCGGATAACCGCGACCGCTGAGGTGGAACATCGTCGTTGGAACGGACATCAGGGGCTCCTTTGGATAGGGCTTTTCACCTATTGTCCCCTGCTTGGCGACTTATGTGAATGGCTTAGCGTGCATGCGGCGTGGATAGCGGCCTGCAGGCATGAGCACAATTGCGGCCAGAGGCGTATTGGCGGGCCCATTTGTGTTCCAGGCTGTTAGAATTGCCGGTCGTCTTTAAAGGAGTCTGCCCGTGATCACTTCCCGCCTGCGCACCCTGCGCGACCACATCCGTTGGGCTGTCAGCCGTTTTCATGAGCAGGGGCTGTTTTTCGGGCATGGCGCCGACAATGCCTGGGACGAGGCACGCCTGCTGGTGCTGGGTTCGGTGCATCTGCCATGGGAAGTGGCCGACGCCTATCTCGATTGCCGTCTTGAAGACGACGAGCTGGTCAAGCTGCAGCGCCTGCTCAAGCGACGTATCGAAGAACGCGTGCCGACCGCGTATCTGCTTGGCGAGGCGTGGTTCTGTGGCATGTCGTTCATCGTCGACGAGCGCGTGCTGATCCCGCGCTCCCCCATCGGCGAACTGATCGAAAAACGCTTCGAGCCATGGCTGGCTGCCGAACCCGCGCGCATTCTCGACCTGTGTACCGGCTCCGGCTGCATCGGCATCGTCAGCGCCGACGTGTTCCCCGAGGCCGAGGTGGTGCTGGCCGACCTGTCGTTCGAGGCGTTGGAAGTGGCCAACCAGAACATCGAGCGCCATGGTCTTGAAGAGCGTGTGTTCACCGTGCAGGGCGATGGGTTCGAGGGGTTGCCGGGGCAGCGTTTCGACCTGATCCTGTCGAACCCGCCGTATGTCGATGCCGAGGATTTCGCCGACATGCCCCAGGAGTACCACCACGAGCCGGAGCTGGGCCTGGCCTGCGGCAATGACGGTCTGGACCTGGTACGGCGCATGCTGGCCGAGGCGGCGGATCACCTGACCGAGAAGGGCCTGCTGATCGTCGAGGTCGGCAACAGCCAGGTGCATGTCGAGCAGTTGTACCCGGAGGTGGATTTCGCCTGGCTGGAGTTCGAACGTGGCGGGCACGGGGTGTTCATGCTCACGGCCGAACAATGCCGGCAGCATCAGGCGCTGTTTGCTTCGCGGGTGTAAGGGATACAGGTTTCAAGCCTGTCGCGGGTCAAGCCCGCCCCAACAGGGCCGCATTGCCGTGTTGGGGCGGGCTTGACCCGCAACGCTTTCAGCGGTTGGTGGCAATCCAGATCAGCAGCCCGGCCTGGAATACCGCAAAGGCCACCAGGCAGGTGATGGTGAAGCGCAACCCGCTGTCTTCGCGGCGGTACTTGTTGACCCGCTCATCGCGCTCGCGCAGTTGTGCTTCCTTCTCCTGCAGGTTCTGCTCGGCCTGCTGCAGCATGCCCGCAGCATCCAGGATGTCTACCTTCTGCACCTTGTCGGTGTTCCAGCCACCCTTGAGCTGACCTGCCTGGACTTCCACGCAGCGCCCCTTCAGGTGCTGCGCATCGGCGTACTCGACCTCCAGGCCATGGCTGCGCAGCACCTGGTCGCGGCGCAGGCGTGTGTCTTCGTTGAGTGCGTCCTTGTTGGCCAGGGCCATGCCCTCGACCCGGTAGTGCGACCACTTGCGCTGTACCCAGTGCACCGCCTGCGACAACAGGAAGCGCCCCAGGCCACGGCTGACCGGCTCGATCTGCAAGCCACTGTCGGGGCCGATCTTGATCTGGTGCAACTCATGGTCCACCCAGATATCCAGGCGATTCTGCTCCTTGCGCACCTTCTGCCCAGGCAGGCGCACTTCCATGCGCAGCAGGCTGTGGGTCTTGTTGTGCCGTTCGGCATAACCGTACTGCACGAAGCGCAGCGGCCGCGCGCCGGTGTTGCGGTCGGTGGGCTGCGGGGACAGGCGCAGCATCTGGAAATGCTCGGGCACAACGTCCGCCCAGGGCAGCGGGGCCGCTTCCGGGGCTGGCGATTCGTCGGTCGCGTCTGGGGCGTCCTGGGGGGTGGCTTCAGTCATCACGGCGGTCCTTTTGTGCACAGCAGGCGGGTCGCAAGGGCGACGCCTGCACCGGCTTATCGGCCGCTTTGCGCAAGACTGGAGACACAATTTGCGCCAATTCGCTTCATGCCGCCGGCAATCGACGAATGAACTCGACGATCCGCTCGCCCAGGGCACTGGCCAGGGGCAGCTCGGGGTTGTTGTAGCTGTCGCGCTGCTGGCTCATGGCACGCGGGCTGATGCGCAGCATGTGGTTCATGCCGTCGATCAGTGCCAGTTCGGCGTCCGGCTTGGCAGCGTGCAGGCGCTCGGCATCCTCGACCTCGACCTGGACGTCGTTGCGCCCCTGCACGATCAACGCCGGCAAGTGGAGGCGGGCGAAGGCGGCGGCCGGGTCCTGGCGAAACAGCGAGATCAGGTACGGCTGCACACTGGGGCGAAACACGTCGCGCAGGTGCAGCGGTACCTGGGTGCTGGGCTGGCCGGCCTTGAGCTGCTCGATCAGGCGTACGGCCTGGGCCCGCTCGGTCGCCGGCAGGCGCTCACCCAGTTGCTCGCGCAGCACCTGATCGACCGGGCGCCCGCTGCCTGCCACTGAAATTACCGCGCTGGCGCCGGCCTGTTCGGCCGCGAGGCTGGCGATCAGTGCGCCCTCGCTGTGACCCAGCACGATCAGCGGGCCGAAGCGCGGGTCGGCCTTGAGCAGATGGCCCCAGGCAACGGCATCGGCCACATAGCGCTCGACGCTGAGGTTGCGCTCGTCGGGGGTTGCCGCGCGGCTGGCGGCCACCCCGCGCTTGTCGTAGCGCACGCTGGCAATGCGGTTGTTGGCCAGCAGCAGGGCCAGGCGCTTGAGGTTGTCGATACGTCCGCCGGCGGGATTGTTGCCGTCACGGTCGGTGGGGCCGGAGCCGGCGATGATCAGCACCACCGGTGGCGGCGTGTCGCTGCGCGGCAACAGCAGGCTGCCCTGCAGGGTGCCGTCGTCGGTCACCAGGCTGATCGGTCGTTGCAGTACCGTGGGGGCAGCAGCCTGGGCCAGGCCGGTAAACAGGAGGAACAACAGGGCGAACGTGCGCAGCATCATCAGGCCATTAGCGAGGAGGTGGCGTTTTGACTCGTCCGGCGGCATTAGGTTCGCGCCTGGAGGTGATCTAAGGGTATACCCTGCGTATACTGGTTGGCCTTGTTACCATCCAGTTAAAAATCAGGCTGAACGCGGAGCGCCCTGCATGTCCGGCAATACCTACGGCAAGCTGTTCACTGTCACCACCGCTGGCGAAAGCCATGGCCCGGCGCTGGTCGCCATTGTCGATGGCTGCCCTCCGGGCCTGGAGCTTTCGCTGGCCGATCTTCAGCACGACCTGGACCGGCGCAAGCCCGGTACCAGCCGGCACACCACTCAGCGCCAGGAGCCCGACGAGGTCGAGATTCTATCTGGCGTGTTCGAGGGCCGTACCACCGGCTGCGCCATCGGCCTGCTGATTCGCAACACCGACCAGAAGTCCAAGGACTACTCGGCGATCAAGGACCTGTTCCGCCCGGCCCACGCCGACTACACCTATCACCACAAGTACGGCGAGCGCGACTACCGTGGCGGCGGCCGCAGCTCGGCCCGCGAAACCGCGATGCGCGTGGCTGCCGGTGCCATCGCGAAGAAGTACCTGGCCACCCAGGGCATCCGCATCCGCGGCTACATGAGCCAGCTGGGCCCTATCGAAATCCCGTTCAAGACCTGGGAGTCGGTGGAGCACAACGCCTTCTTCAGCCCCGACCCGGACAAGGTGCCGGAGCTGGAGGCCTACATGGACCAGCTGCGCCGTGACCAGGACTCGGTGGGTGCCAAGATCACCGTGGTCGCCGAAGGCGTGATGCCCGGCCTGGGCGAGCCGATCTTCGACCGCCTCGACGCCGAGCTGGCCCATGCGCTGATGAGCATCAACGCGGTCAAGGGCGTGGAGATCGGTGCCGGCTTCGACAGCGTGGCCCAGCGCGGCACCGAACACCGTGACGAACTCACCCCCGAAGGGTTCCTCAGCAACAATGCCGGCGGCATCCTGGGGGGCATCTCCTCGGGGCAGCCGATCATTGCGCACCTGGCACTCAAGCCGACCTCCAGCATCACCACCCCGGGCCGTTCCATCGATGTGGATGGCAACCCGGTGGAGGTCATCACCAAGGGCCGTCACGACCCCTGCGTCGGCATCCGTGCCACCCCTATCGCCGAGGCGATGATGGCCATCGTGCTGATGGATCACCTGCTGCGCCACCGCGGCCAGAACGCCGATGTGCGGGTAGCCACCCCGGTGCTGGGCCAGCTGTAGTGCACCTGCCCGACGTCGACGCCACGGCCCGCTGAGCCGTGGCGCCGATTCCCTACTGGCGGCTGTCCAGCTTCTACCTGTTCTATTTCGCCTTGCTGGGTTCGACAGCGCCGTTTCTGGCGCTGTATTTCGATCACCTGGGGTTTTCCAGCGCGCGCATCGGCGAGTTGGTGGCCATCCCCATGCTGATGCGCTGCGTGGCACCGAACCTGTGGGGCTGGTTGGGCGATCGCAGCGGCCAGCGCCTGCTGATCGTGCGTCTGGGGGCCTTGTGCACCCTGGCCAGCTTCTCGTTGATCTTCGTGGCCAAGAGCTACGCCTGGCTGGCGCTGGTAATGGCCCTGCACGCGTTCTTCTGGCATGCGGTACTGCCGCAGTTCGAGGTCATCACCCTGGCCCACCTGCAAGGTCAGACTGCGCGCTACAGCCAGGTGCGGCTGTGGGGGTCGATCGGTTTCATCCTCACCGTGGTGGCCCTGGGGCGATTGTTCGAATGGTTGAGCCTGGACATCTACCCGGTGGCGCTGGTGGCGATCATGGCCGGCATCGTGCTGGCCAGCCTGTGGGTGCCCAATGCCCAGCCGCCAGGCCAGCACGAGCGCAGCGATGGTGGCGGCTTTCTCAGGCAACTGGCCAGCCCTGGCGTGGCCGCGTTCTACATGTGCGTGGCATTGATGCAGTTGAGTCACGGCCCGTATTACACCTTTCTCACCCTGCACCTGGAGCGCCTGGGCTATGCCCGCGGCACCATCGGCATGTTGTGGGCGCTGGGGGTGGTGGCCGAGGTGCTGATGTTCCTGGCCATGAGCTGGATCCTGGTGCGGTTCTCGTTGCGTCGGGTGCTGTTGGCGAGCCTCTTACTGGCGGCCTTGCGCTGGTGGCTGCTGGGGACCTTTGCCGAGTATCCGGGCGTGCTGCTGTTCGCCCAGTTGCTGCACGCCGCCACGTTCGGCAGTTTTCACGCGGCCGCCATCGCCTTCGTGCAGCGCAGCTTCGGCGCTCGCCAGCAGGGCCAGGGGCAGGCGCTGTATGCGGCCCTGGCCGGTACTGGCGGTGCGCTGGGTGCCCTGTATTCGGGCTACAGCTGGAACGCCCTGGGCGCCACCATCACCTTTAGTATTGCCAGCGTCGCGGCCCTGGTCGCAGCCGTTATCATTGCGTTTCGAATGACAGAGGAAAAGGCCCCATGAGCAGCCTGAGCGTGTTTCACCAGTCCACCCCGGACATTCCCAACAAGGTGCTGACCCACCTTGAAGACATCGCCGCGACACTGGCCGAGCAGGGAATAAGGTTCGAGCGCTGGACGGCGCAGTCGCCTGTGCAGGCCGATGCTGGCCAGGCCGGTGTGCTGGCCGCCTACCAGGTGCAGATCGACCGGCTGCAACACGAAGGCGGTTACCGCGCCGTCGACGTGATCAGCGCCAGTGGCGATCCGATGAGCGAACTGCTGGACGAACATGTGTATTCGGATGACCTGGTGCGTTTCTTCGCAGCCGGGCGCAGCCTGGTCAGCGTGCGGGCAGGGGAGTACGTGCATGCGGTGGTGTGCGAGAAGGGGGATCTGATCGTGGTGCCGGCGGGGTTGCGGGTATGGATCGATGGCGGGGACAACCCGCACTTCGTGGCGGTGCGACTGTTCAATCAGCCTGAAGGGGTGGTGGCGCAGTTCACGGGGGAGAAGCTGGCCGAGCGTTACGCGCGATTGGACGATTGATCACGCCGAGGCCACTGGCTTGCAAGCCAGCGCTCACAGGAACCAAGGTGATCCTGTTGGCACTGGCTTGCCAGCAAAGGCCGCTACGCGATTCAGCGATAGGTCGGTAGTGCGAACCGCTGTTGGCTTTGCAGCATCGAGATCACCGGCAGCTCGCTGGCCTGCTCGGCCAGGTCGCGGCGGATCGCGCTGATCGCCCACGACAGTTGCTCGGCACTGTGCAGCTGGCCATACGAAATCGAGCGCTTGACCTGTTTGCCGTCGGCGGCGCGCAACGTCAGCAGTACACCGCCATCAGGGCGAGCCTGGGTGGTGACGTCGTAGGCGGAAAATACCGAGGCGAATTTTTGCTGGATGAGGTCCATATCAGCTCCTGACTGTTGTGTGGCAGACATGAAGTGATAGGTGCAGCGACCGTGCCAGTTTTCCTTGATTAAAAAAAGCTTATAAAACAATGACTTAAAGTTATCGTACAGAAGGGGTGCCGTGCATTCTGCATGGTCGTGCAATTTGCACAGTGCATTTTGCAGTGCCTTGCGGCCAATAGATTCGCTCTGTCGTCCTCATGGGATTTGCGAGGTTGACCCAAAGCCTTCCCTGACAAAGACTTGGGCTCTACCGCAGCCAGGAGGTTCCCGATGACCGACCACCCAACCCCCACCCCGATGAACGACGATGAAGCCGCAGCCTTTGCCGAAGAAGTGTTCGATCGGGCGCGCAAGGGGGACGCCGACATGCTTGGCCGTCTGCTGGAGAAGGGCCTGCCGGTCAACCTTCGCAATGGCAACGGCGACACGCTGCTGATGCTTGCCAGCTACCACGGCCACCTTGAAGCGGTGAGGGTGCTGCTTGAGCACGGCGCAGACCCGCAGATTGCCAATGACAAGGGCCAGTTGCCGATTGCCGGTGCCGCTTTCAAGGGTAACCAGGCGATGATCGAGCTGCTGGTGGAGAAGGGCGCGCTGATCGATGGAGCGTCTGCCGATGGCCGTACCGCGCTGATGCTGGCCGCGATGTTCAACCGCACCTCCATCGTCACCTACCTGCTCGGCAAGGGCGCGAACCCCAACCACCGCGACGCGCAGGGCGCCACCGCACTGGTTGCCGCGCAAACCATGGGCGCACCCGACACCGTCGCCCAGTTGCAGGCGCTGGCCGGCTAACTGCCAGGGGGCTTTTGCGGCTATCCTTGGCGACTTTTTTCGCCTCGCAGGGCCCCCGCATGAAAAACCAACTGGTCGAACTCATCGGCAAAATCAGCTCCGGCTGCCTTCCGGACGCCGAAATCGAGCGCATCGCCGATGAAGCGGCGCAGGCCTATGCCGACCCGCAGGCGTTCCTGGCGGCCAACCCCGACATCAACTACGACGACACCTTCCCGATCCCGCTGGGGGAGTGGGTGGTGATCGGCAGCCTGCCCGATACCGTGCTGTTCCAGGCCGACACCTACAGTGACCTGTTCCAGCAGATCACCGACTCGTTCGGCAAGGACGTTGCCTTCAACATCAAGCCCAAGCAACTGGTCAAGGTCGAGCCGCTCACGGCACTCAACCGCATCCAGGTGCAGATGGGCAGCATGAACAAGGAAAACGGCGGCTACACCCTGGTCAACATCAGCCAGTTGCTGGACGACGAATTGCAGATGGTGCTGGTGTACGGCAACGACGTGCCGCGGGTGCTGGAACTGTGCGCCGAGGTCGGCATCGCCGCGGCGCCTGCCCTGGAGGCGCTGCGGGTCGCGGTACACGTCTAGCCCAGCGCGGTATCCAGGAACATCATCACCGCAAAGCCGCCCATCAGGCCCAGGGTGGCCGAGGTCTGGTGGCCATTGCGGTGGGTTTCGGGGATCACCTCGTGGGATACCACGAAAATCATCGCCCCGGCCGCCAGGCCCATGCTCACCGGGTAGGCGATGGCAAAACCGGTGGAAATGCCCAGGCCGATCACTGCCCCGATCGGCTCCATCAGCCCCGAGCCGACCGCCACCAGCGCAGCCTTGAGGTTGGACAGGCCGGTGGCGCGCAACGCCAGTGCCACGGCCAGGCCTTCGGGAATGTCCTGGATGGCGATGGCGGTGGTCAGCGGCAGGCCCACGTTGAGGTCGCCGTTGGCAAAGCCCACGCCGATGGCCATGCCCTCGGGCAGGTTGTGCAGGGTGATCGCCAGCACGAACAGCCACACCCGGTTGATGCGTTCCGACTGTGGGCCGCAGGGGCCGGTGCTTTCGTGCTCATGGGGCGTGAAGCGGTCCAGGCCCAGCATCAGCAGCACCCCCAGACCCATGCCGACCACCACGGTCAAGGCCGCGAAAGGCCCGTTGCCGGTGATTTCACGCGCAGCCTCCAGGCCCGGCAGAATCAGCGAAAACGAACTGGCGGCGAGCATCATGCCGGCGGCGAAGCCGAGCATCACATCCTGCGAGCGGGCGCTGACGTCGCGCAGCACCACCGCCAGCACCGCGCCTAGCGCCGTGGCGCCAAACCCTGCCAGGCCGCCGAGCAGGGCCATGTGCAGGTTGTCCTTGTTGTCGCCGTGCACCGCGTTCCAGGCACTGGCAACCAGCAGGCCGAGCACGGCGAGCAGGCTCAGGGCCAGGCCGGCACTGAGCCATGGGGTGGCCTGAACCTGGTGCAGCCAGGCGCTGCGCAGGGAGGTCGGGTTGGCGTTGGCGGAGCTTTGGGCGGGTGGCATGGAGGCCTCTGTGGTACGGAGTCGATCAATCGAGTGTAATCACTGCGCGGCGTGTGCGACGAGCGGTTCGCCGCTATGGGGCCGATAGCCAGCTACGCTGAAGGCAGGTTCAATCATGGGAGTATCACCATGGGGTCGACGTTCAATGGGTTGGTGGGGCTGGTCATTCTGGCGCTGGATATCTGGGCGATCATCAACGTGATCAAGAGCGGCGCCAGTGGCGGGGCCAAGGTGCTGTGGATCCTGCTGATCCTGCTGCTGCCGGTGCTGGGCCTTATCATCTGGGCGATTGCCGGGCCACGGGGCAACGTTAGGCTGTAGCGCCAGTCCAGGCTCTTGTGGGCGTGGGCCTGCCCGGCGATGCGGCGGCTCAGATCAACCAGGCGCCCTCAAGCTGCAACAACTGCTGCTTGCGCTCCAGGCCACCTGAAAACCCGGTCAGGCTGCCGTCGCTGCCAATCACCCGGTGGCACGGCACGATTACCGCCACCGGGTTGGCGCCGTTGGCCGTGCCTACCGCGCGTATCGCCTTCGGCCGCCCGACGCGCTGCGCCAGTTGTGCATAGCTGGTGGTGGTGCCATACGGAATCTGCTGCAGCGCCCACCACACTGCACGTTGAAATTCGGTACCCCGTGGCGCCAGGGGCAGCTCGAAACGCTGGCGCCGGCCTTCGAAATACTCGTCGAGCTGTCGCGCTACCGTATCCAGCTGCGCGCCCGCCGGCTGCCAGCTTTCGGCCAGTTGCCAGGGGTGGGCGCTGTCCATGTGCAGCAGGTGCAGACCTTGTTCATCACCGGCCAGCAGCAACTGGCCGATAGGGCTGGGGTGGTAGCGAAAGTACATGGTGAGTGGCTCCGGGCATGTCTGGCCCACACGATACCCGAACACTGAGCTATTGTTCGAGGCGCGGTTTTCAACATAATTTTCACATTCGATTGCTGACAATCCGCGCGCGAATTTCCGTTCGTCCAAGGGCCACGCAATGTCCCGGCCCTCATAAAAATCTGAACCCTAGGGATCTTCCTGTCCATGGCTAACACGGATGCCTTGAGTCATCAGCGAGCCGCTTCGCGCCCGTTGCTGCAACCAACGCTCAAATCACACCTCGCCTATACCCTGCTGTGCGGCCTGGTGATCATGCTGATGCTGAGCCTCGTGCGCCTGGCGCTGCTGCTCTACAACAGCGACATGATCGGCGACACCCCACTCTCGACCGTCGCTGAAGGCTTCCTCAACGGCCTGCGCTTCGACCTGCGCGTGGTGGTGTACCTGAGCATTCCGCTGCTGCTGGCGATCCTCAGCGCTCGCGCCATGGCCGCCCGTGGCCTGTTTCGCGTATGGCTGACCCTGGCTTCCAGCGTGGTGATGTTCCTCGGCCTGATGGAGATGGACTTCTACCGCGAGTTTCACCAGCGCCTCAACGGCCTGGTGTTCCAGTATGTGAAGGAAGACCCCAAGACCGTTCTGAGCATGCTCTGGTACGGTTTTCCGGTGGTGCGCTACCTGCTGGCCTGGGCCTTTGGCACCTGGGTGCTGAGCCTGCTGTTCAAGGGCATCGACCGTCTTACCCGCCCGCGCGGCGAGTACTCCAGCAACGTCGCCGGCCTGCGCAGCGTGGCGCCCTGGTACCTGCGTGGCGCGGTATTCGTGGTGATCCTGCTGGTGGCCGTGATCGCCGCCCGTGGCACCCTGCGCCAGGGCCCGCCGATGCGTTGGGGTGACGCGTTCACTACCGACTCCAATTTCGTCAATCAGCTGGGCCTTAACGGCACCCTGACCCTGATCGACGCCGCCCACAGCCGTTTTGGCGAAGACCGCGGCAACATCTGGAAGGCCACCCTCGACCAGAGCCAGGCCCAGCAGACCGTGCGCGACATGATCCTGACCGAGAACGACCAGCTGGTGGATGCCGACAGCGCGGCGATCCGCCGTGACTTCACCCCGCCTGCGGCCAACAGCCTGCCGATCAAGAACGTCGTGGTAATCCTGATGGAGAGCTTCGCCGGCCACTCGGTGGGCGCGCTGGGCAGTACCACCAACATCACCCCGTACTTCGACAAGCTGGCCAAGGAAGGTCTGCTGTTCGACCGTTTCTTCTCCAACGGCACCCATACCCACCAGGGCATGTTCGCCACCATGGCCTGCTTCCCGAACCTGCCAGGCTTCGAATACCTGATGCAGACGCCGGAAGGCGGCCACAAGCTGTCCGGCCTGCCGGCGCTGCTCAGCGCCCGGGACTATGACGACGTGTACGTCTACAACGGCGACTTCGCCTGGGACAACCAGTCCGGGTTCTTCGGCAACCAGGGCATGACCACCTTCATCGGCCGCAATGACTTCGTCAACCCGGTGTTCTCCGACCCGACGTGGGGGGTGTCCGACCAGGACATGTTCGACCGCGGCGCACAGGAGCTTGCGCACAACTATGGCAAGAAGCCGTTCTATGCCCTGCTGCAGACCCTGTCCAACCACACTCCGTATGCGTTGCCCAAGGACCTGCCGGTGCAGCCGGTGACCGACCAGGGCCGCCTGAACGAGCACCTGACCGCCATGCGCTACTCGGACTGGGCGCTGGGCCAGTTCTTCGAGAAGGCGCGCAAGGAGCCGTACTTCAAGGAAACCCTGTTCGTGATCGTCGGCGACCACGGCTTCGGCAATGCCCAGCAGGTCACCGAACTGGACCTGGGCCGCTTCAACGTGCCGCTGTTGCTGATTGCGCCGGGCATCCAGGAAAAGTTCGGTGCGGTCAGCCACACCGTGGGCACCCAGGTCGACATCGTGCCGACCATCATGGGCCGACTGGGGGGCGAAACCCGTCATCAGTGCTGGGGGCGTGACCTGCTCAACCTGCCGGCCGGCGATGAAGGCATCGGCATGATCAAGCCATCGGGCAGTGAGCAGATCGTCGGCCTGGTGCAGGGCGATCGCATTCTGATCCAGTCCAAGGACATGTCGCCGCGCATGTACCGTTACCAGCTTGGGGCCAACTTCAAGGCCGAGGTGATCGAAAGCCCGGACCAGGCACAATTGAGCCGCAAGCTGGAGTCCTACATCCAGACCGCGACCAAGAGCCTGCTGGACAACACTGCCGGCGTGACCCACAGCACGCCGCAATGACGCACGGGCTGTTGCACTGACCAGGACCCCGGCTTGCCGGGGTCTTGGCTTTTCGGGCCGTGGGTGCTCAAATCACGCGCCTCAGCAAGAGGGGCCGACAGCGGTCCCGCAAAAAGGATGTTTGCGTGCGTGTGTTCGTGTTGCTGGTTTGCCTGTGCCATTCGATCCAGGCGGTGGCTGAAGCCGTATCGCCTGCGCCCCAGATGGCTCAGGAATGTGTAGGGCGCTCGCGCCTTGTGGTACCGGCCAGCCTGGAGTGGCAAATGAGCGGTCTTCGCCTGGGCGAGCCGTTCGCCCGCTTCATGCCTGGTGGCGATACGTGGCAGGCCGACTACGGCGCGCCGGCGTTCTCCGGGGAATCGCACCTGGTCACCATCGATGTGAGCCCGCTCACTACCCGTGAGCTGTACGACCGCCTCAAGGATCGTCTGGTCCTGAGCCGGGCCAATGCACAGGGCGAGTTCATCATGGCCGAGCAGACACGCATCGGGAACCTGATGACCCCGTACCTAAAGGCCCAGAAGCCGAGCGAGTACCACGCCTTGAACGAACGGTACAAGGCACTAGCGCGCACCTTCGAGCGCATCGACAAGATCCCCGGTGAGCGGGCGTCGCTCGAGGCGATGATCGCCGATTTCGGGGGCAAGGGCTGGCCAGTGGACACGCTTCAGGCGCGGCTTGAGCGGCTCAACCGTGAAGACGCGGGGTACCCCGTCTCCGATCGCTTCAAGTGGCAAGTCCTGCCGGACTTTGCCCTGGAGGATGGCTATGCGGTGTACAACGAGCATGGGTTGACCGTGGTGCTGTGGCGCCAGTCGCGCGTCTACAAGCTCAACTTCGGTTACATCGAACGTGGAGTGAGCAACGAGCAGGTGCTGCAGCGGCTGGACCCGCATGTGCGCCGTGTGCTCGCCGCCTTGCGTCCACGCGCCGCCTTCGAAGTGCCTCGGCAACCGGGTATATGCCTGCCGTTCGGCTTTCTGGCCGATGACGGCACAGCCCCCTATGTGGTGCGCGCCGCGTGGTTCGGGCGGCACCAGGAGGCGGTCCGCTACGACCTTCAGGTGGCCAGCCAGTCGCTGCGTGAGCAGTTCGAGGCCCGGCGGGCCGCCGACCTGTCGCTCGATCGCGCTGATTTCCCCGTACTTGAGCAACTGCCGGAACGCCAGTTCCGGCTGGGGCAGATGACCATCCTGCAAACCACCACGCTGACCAAGTGGTACCTCGAACACGAAACGGATCGCCGCGAAACATTCCAGCTGCGCGCAGCGCACCTGGGCGCCACGCCCGTTCCTTCGATGATCCTGCAGGTGGACCAGTTGCACAGCCGCGACGGCCTGAGCCTGAAGCTGTTGGAGACAGAAGCCGTCGAGATACTGGGGCAGGTGCAGGCCCTGCCGAACGCACCGCAAGTGGCACAGAAAAGGAAACGTACATGAAGTCGTTACACATGAGCTGGATGTGGCTGGCGTTGCTGGCAGCGCCCCTGTCGGCGCTGGGTGAGCCGGATTACCAGACGCCGCCGGGTTGGCGTACCGAGTGCATGGGGCGGGTGCAGTTCGATGTGCCCAAGGAGATTGCCTGGCACCTTGCCGGGGGCTACTGGCAAAAGCCGGACTTCGACCCCGTGCGCCCAACCATCGCCCCGGGTGGCCAGCAGATCATGTATGGCGAGGGCGTGACACCCGAGCAGACCTACCTGGTGAAGATCGAAGTCAGCCCCGTGACGGATCGCAATGTCTTCGATCGCCTGCAGCTTATCCACGGGCCTGATCGCGGTTCGGCGCAAACACGCGTGGTACGTGCGCAGATCGACGCGCTGCAAGCCCAGATCGATGCAAAAAAGGCTGACGACGAAGACTATTCCGCGTTGCTTGAACAGCATCGCGCCCTGGACGACACCATTACGCGAATCAACTGGGTGAGCACCGAGTTGTTCGTACTCAACGACATGATCCGCGAGTTCTCGGCCACGGGGCGCCCCACCGTCAAACTGGAGGCTGAACGCGCAGCTTATCTCGAGGAACAGGCCAAGTGGCCGACCGACGCATTGTTCGAGCAAGAGCGCTTTCTGGACCTGGGGATTGCAGATACGTTCGCCGACTGGGTGCCGGGTGAGATGACGGCCCATCTCTGGCGTAACCAGCGCATCTATCGCTTTGTATTTCATGCAGGGTCGGACGCTGCCGGCGTACCGGTCTCACTGGAACGTGTCGAGCCCAGGGCCCGTGCCTTGCTGGCGGCCTTTCGAACCCGCGAGCAATACGAAATCCCGCAGCAGCGCGGCTTTTGCCTGCCGTTCGGGTTCATTGCCGACGATGGCGCCCCGCATCATTCGATAACGCTGGGCTTCAACCCCGTGGGCAACCCGCACCTGCTGCACCGCCTGAGCATGGGGCGCGAGATCAGGAAAGACGCCGATTTCATGCCGAAGCTGTTGGAGCAGGTGATTTCCAGGCGGTTTCCGACGCTCGTCCAGACCGACATCTTCGGCCCGCTGCGCGTGCTTGTCGGGGCCCTCGACGGCAACCTCCGCGGTGCGCGCTACAAGGCCTATGATGCGTACCACAAGCCGGTGGATTACGAAACGTTCACGCTCGACGGCGACGCTCCGCCCACTGGATACCAGCCTGGCGTGGGGCTGACGGTGCTCGATGATCATTCCCAGCCGCAGCTTGCGTTCGAGCGCACCCGCGTCGATATGCTGCAGACCCTGAAAAGCATCCGGGCGCTGCCGGGCGGCCATCGTTTTGCGCCGCAGGCCGACTGAACAACCGCCCAGGCGCGGGGTCAACGGAAGGTAAGGCTGATTCACCCTGAGTCGCGTTACTGAGGAGAATCCAATGAAAGCGTGGGTAATTACCTTTGTTGACCAGAAAGGCGAAAGGACCTCGCTGTCGTTTGACGCCGAGCAGCAGCCCAGTATCGAAGAGGCGGCTCGGGTGATTCGCGCCCACCTCTATCCTGTCGTGGACAAGGCGGACCTCAATGATTTCGAGGGCCGCGTGTCGATGCCCACTGCCGAATGGCTGAAGCAGGACAGTGGCGTGGAGATCAAGGAAATCAAAGAACAGCCCTGAGCGCTCGCGCTACTGGCATACCCTTATGATTGGCGCTAGTCTGCAGCCAGGGTCACGGGTTATTTACCCAGCCGGCCCTTTTCCCTTAAACCATCGCTGCATCCGCTACATCCGCTCGAGTTGCCCACCCACGTTTGGCAGGGTGGGTCAGTGCGTAATGCACTGAAAGTCTATCCATCGCGACGAGGAGGACGATTCATGAGCAGCCCGTATGAGGACATCAGCAGCACGGTTCTACGCCGCATGAAAGAAGGCGGTTTCGATTTTGCCCAGATCCATCCCATCGAGTTCTATGCGGTGTTCCCGGACGAGGAGCGGGCGCGCAGGGCCGCAGGCAAGTTTCGTGGTGAATCGATCAACACCCAGGTACGCGAAAGCGACGAGGGGTGGCAGCTGGAGTTGAGCAAACTGATGTTCGCCACCTATGGCGGCATCGGCGAGTTCGAGCATGACTTCGAGCTGGCAGTTTCCCCTTTGGGCGGCCAGATACAGGGCTGGGGCGTCAAGCAGGAGCGACTGCTCGCCTGAGCCTGTGTATCCGCGGGGCGGCCATGCCGCCCCCATCCATTTTCAGGGTACTTCCACCCCGGACCGCTTGCGGCTGGCCATGTGCGCCAGATACCCCAGCAACTGGTCCAGTTCTGCGTCGCTGATCACCGTTTCGGCAAAGCCGGGCATGCGCGCCTGTGGCCACTGGCGCAGGCTTTGGGGGTTGCGGATGTAACGGCGCAAGAACGTCGGCTGGAAGTACTCGGTGGGGTTGAAGGGCAGGTTCAGGTCGGGCCCGAACTGCGCATCGCCGGCACCGTTGAGTCGGTGGCAGGCCAGGCAGTTTTTCTGAAACACGGCAAAGCCCAGGTTGACCGGGTCGTCCTCACGCAGTTGCGGGTCTGGCAGCAGTGCCGGGAAGCGCGATGCCACAGGGGTCAGGCGGCGAATGGTGGCAAGCTGGAAAGGCCATTGTTCGGGGCTGATCCGGCCTGCCTGCGGTTGGGTCCACACCAGGTAGAAGGGCCCGGCGCTGCCTTTGCCCTTGCTCAGGGCTGGCCATGGGTGGGCGGGGTCCTCTATGGCCAGCCAGGCGCGTGCCGGGCCGTTGCCGAGCAACGGGGCAGCGGGCAGTTCGGCGGCAAAGCCATCCAGCGCCACGGCCTGCAGATGATCGCCGGGGGCTACGCCCTCCAGCAGCGCCACCATGGGCACTGCGCGGTAGTGCATGGTCTTCTTGTAGGAAACGTCACCGTCGATGCGGATATCCCGCGCCTGCGGGTGAGCCAGCAGTTGAGCGGTGCTCCACTGGCGCTCGGCGCCGCCCAGGTTCAGGGTCAGCTGTGCGGCGTGCAGGGGCAGGCTCAACAGCAGGATCAGGGCAAGGCAATGACGCATCGGGTGCTCTCCAACCATTCAGGCCGGCAGGATACACCAGCGTTGCGATGATGCCTGGTTACAGAACGGATGGGCTTCAGCCGAACAGTCGTGTGAGGTTGGGCACGATCAGCAGCAGCGTCGTGGCGAAGAGGATGAGGCCGGCTTGACGTACTTTGGAGTGCTTGAACATGGCGGTCTGCCTTTTTGTTGTTATTCCTGAATGCCGTGTGGCGTCCTTGGCCAGGGTCCGTGATAACCCGCGAGCGCTGTCGAAATGTCCGCGTTGCCCCCGCATCGGACCTGCTTTGCTTCGATATACAACTAACCTTAGGGTCAACGTCACCCGTGTTTTAGAACGCTTTCGTATTAAATGGTGGGTTCTAAGGCACTACGGCTATGAGGCCAAGGGCCATCCGGCGACCATCCCTTCAGCTAGACACGTGCGTGCGCTCCGGGGCGTGGCCTGCACAGTGTGACCGTTCGTCCGAGTGAACACTTGCCTCCGAGCGCCATTCGCGGCAGGCTCTAGCGACACTTTGTGCCTCATGTCGTTCGGGACTAAATCTATGTCGTTAAGCATCTGCATCCTGGAAACCGATGTCCTGCGACCCGAGCTGGTCGATCAGTATCAGGGCTACGGACGGATGTTCGAGCACCTGTTCACCCATCAGCCGATTGCCGCCGAATTTCGCGTGTACAACGTGATGAACGGTGAATACCCCGACGACGACGAGGTGTTCGACGCCTACCTGGTGACCGGCAGCAAGGCCGACTCGTTTGGCGACGACCCGTGGATCGCCAGGCTCAAGACCTTTCTGCTGGACCGCTACAAGCGCGGCGACAAGCTGCTGGGCGTATGCTTCGGCCACCAGTTGCTGGCCCTGTTGCTGGGCGGGCGCAGCGAGCGCGCGCACCAGGGCTGGGGGGTGGGAACCCACCGCTACGTGATGGCGGCCAAGGCGCCGTGGATGAGCCCGCAGGTGGAGGAACTGACCCTGCTGATCAGCCACCAGGACCAGGTTACCCAACTGCCCGAAAACGCCACGGTGATCGCCTCCAGCGACTTCTGCCCCTATGCCGCCTATCACATTGGCGACCAGGTGCTGTGCTTCCAGGGCCACCCCGAGTTCATCCACGACTATTCCCGTGCCTTGCTCGAGCTGCGCCAGCAGCACCTGGGCCCGGAGGTCTACAGCAAGGGCGTGGCCAGCCTCGACCAGCAACACCAGGGCACCACGGTGGCCGAGTGGATGATGCGCTTTGTCGCGCACAAGCCACAGGGCAGCGCGGCCTGAGGCCTACAGCCAGCCGGAGCGCTTGAAGCTGGCGAACAGTGCCGTGCAGCCCAGGGCGATGACCCCCAGCACGGTGAAGTAGCCGTAGTGCCAGCTCAGCTCCGGCATGTTCTGAAAGTTCATCCCGTAGATACCCGCCACGGCGGTGGGGAAGGCCAGGATCGCCGCCCAGGCGGCGAACTTGCGCTGGGTGATGCTCTGGCGTGACGACTCCAGCAGCATGCCGATCTCGATGGTCTGGCTGGCGATGTCGCGGATGCTCGACAGGTCTTCCATCTGCCGCGTCACGTGGATCTGCACGTCGCGAAAATACGGGCGCATGTTCTTGTCGATGAAGGGGAAGGCCAGGCGCTGCAGCTCTTCGCTGATCTCGACCATCGGTGCCACATAGCGGCGCAGGCGCAGGATGTCGCGACGCAGGCCGTGCAGGCGGCGGATATCGTCTTCCTGCAGCGAACTGCTGAGTACGTTGTTTTCCAGCTCTTCGATCTCGCTGTGAATCGCCTCGCTCACCGGCTGGTAGTTTTCAGTGACGAAGTCGAGCAGTGCGTACAGCACGAAGTCTTCGCCGTGCTCGAGCAGCAGCGGCCGGGCCTCGCAGCGCTGGCGTACCAGGGCATAGGATTTGGAGTGGCCGTTGCGGCAGGTGATGATGTAGCCGTTGCCGGCAAAGATATGCGTTTCGATGAACTCCAGCCTGCCGTCCTGGCGTACCGGCGAATAGGTCACGATGAACAAGGCATCGCCGAAGGTTTCAAGCTTGGGCCGGCTGTGCTTTTCCAGCGCATCCTCGATTGCCAGTTCATGCAGGTTGAACTGGCGCTGCAGATTGGCCAGTTCCTGCGCGGAGGGCTCTTCCAGCCCGATCCACACGAAGTGCCCCGGTTTGCTGGCCCACTCGGCGCCCTCGTCGAGGCTGATGTTGGTGACTTTTCTACCGGCGCTGTAGACCGCTGCCGCTACGACTCGACCCATGGTTGTGCCTTTCCCCCGTTGTCATGCCCCTAGCTTGGTATGACTACGACAAATCGGCAACTGCGCGGCTGGCCTGCAATTCTTTTTCCATCAGGTCGATGCAGCGTTGCATCTGTTCGCGGCACTGCTCGGCCAGGGCGGGAACATCCTGGTGGGTCATGCCGGTGGTGGAGATCGGCGCCAGCGAGCGGATGATCACCTTCTGCTTGCGCCAGCCGTTGAGGTTCAGGCGCCTGGCGTAGCGGCTCACGCACACCGGCACGATGGGCACGCCGGCTTCGATGGCCATGTGGAACGCGCCCTTCTTGAAGGCCAGCAACCGATCGCCGGCGTTGCGCGTGCCCTCGGGGAATACCCAGATCGAGGTGTCCTGTTCCTGCAGGGTGCGGGTGGTGGTCTGCATGGCGCGTCGGGCCTGGTAGGCGTTGCTGCGATCGACCAGCACATTGCCGCCCAGCCAGAACAGCTGGCCGAACAGGGGGATCCATTTGAGGCTCTTCTTGCCGATGCACACCGTGCGCGGCGGCACCACGTGACCGAGCACGAACAGGTCATGGTTGGATTGGTGGTTGGCCACGATCACGCAACCCGGGGGCTGGTCGAACAGCGGGCCGACTTCGGCCTGTACCTGCAGGCGCATCAGCCAGGTGGCGGGCCAGCCATACAGGCGCGCGAACACGCGGCTGTTGTCGGGGTTGAAAGGCCGACACAGGCCGATGAGCACACCCAGTATGCCTACCAGAACAAAATGCAGGCCCAGGAGGGGCATGCGGATCAGAAACAGCATTGTGGTTAACCCCGGACAAAACGCGGCGCAGTGTACGGTTGTGCACAGCCCGGGGCAAACTTAAAGCTTCGCCGGCAAGGCCGGCTCCTGCAACGGTTGCGTCCCCTGCAGGAGCCGGCCTTGCCGGCGAATGGCGCGACCCGCTATCAGACCGGGTGTTCCTGGTCGCGAATGATCGCGTCGTCCAGCAGGTCCAGCAGCGCCTTGCGCACCTTGAGCTTGGTCTTCTTGTGCGCGTTCATGTTGATGGTCTTGAGTTGCTGCGCCGCTGTCAGGGCGGTTTCGTGCAACTGCTCCACCGGCACCACCTTGTCGAGGAAGCCGGCATCCACGGCACTGGCCGGGTCGAACATCTCGGCATTGATGACCGAGCGGTGGAAGGCCGAGCGACGCAGGCGATCACGCGCCAGCTCGATGCCGGCGTGGTGCATGGTCATGCCGATCTGCACTTCATTCAGGCCGATGCGGAACGGGCCTTCGACGCCGATGCGGTAGTCGGCCGACAGCAGCAGGAATGCACCCTTGGCCACGGCGTGGCCAGGGCAGGCGACGATCACCGGGAACGGATGCGACAGCAGGCGCCGGGAGAGCGTCGAGCCGGCGGTCACCAGCGCGATGGAGGCCTGTGGCCCAGAGGTCATCACCTTGAGGTCGTAGCCACCGGAGAGGATGCCCGGCTGGCCGGTGAGGATGACGACGGCGCGATCCTGCACGGCACGGTCCAGTGCATCGTTGAAGGCTGCGATCACGTCCGGTGAAATGGCGTTGACCTTGCCGTTGTTCAGGGTCAGCGTCGCGATGCCGTCTTCCAGTTGGTAGGTAACCAGCTCACTCATGACAGAGTTCCTTTAGGTGGAGTGGGGCTGACGTTACCCAGCTGCCGCGGTCAGGTAAAGCACCAAGGCTGACCGATGAGTCAGGCGCAGCACGCCGGCCCCGGCACCACGGGCTTCGTGCATGGACCACAGCCGAACCACGCCAGAGATTGGCAGCTTTGCCACTGCTGGCTTAAGCGCATGAATATTCTGAAAAAAACCTTTGCCATTCAAAGTGCTTTCGACTACATTAGCGCGCCTCGACAGGCTGAACAGCTTGGCGAGAACCGGTGAAGTGTCCGAGTGGCTGAAGGAGCACGCCTGGAAAGTGTGTATACAGGAAACTGTATCAAGGGTTCGAATCCCTTCTTCACCGCCATATTCAGATACGCGAAGAGCCCCCGAACTTGAAAGAGTCCGGGGGCTTTTTGTTGGGCCATTGAAAAGGAAGTTTCAGATGCTTGCAGAGTGCTTTTCCGAACAGCAGATTCTTGCCGCCGAGCAATTGATTGCTCTTGTCAGCCCCACGCCCGAAATGGCCGCCGAGCATCTTCAGGCGTTTCGCGAGCTGGAGTTGGACGAGGATGACATCGAAGAGTTCGAGGACGATCCCAAGCAACTGATGTGGATGGTCAAGGACATCGCCGACTGGGAGTCGGTGTTCTACGTCGACTGGAAGGACACCGAGTCGTTCGTGCAAAGCGTCCAGCAACTGGCAGAAGCACGTGACGCCCAGGTGACCTTTGGCGTGGACGACCCGGAAGATGAAGACTTCCTGGAAAACCACAGCGTGTCGCAACTGATGGTGCTGGCCCATGCCGAGCTTCAGAAGCAGGGCCTGGTGCTGTGGAACTGGTCGACGCTGGAGGACTGCTACAGCGGCTTCATCACCACTCCGGCCGCGGCGGCCGACCTGAGCGAAATCGCCGGGATACTGGAAGTGCAGTTCCGCGAGGGCAGCGAGCCGTTCTGATCGGCGGCGCGCTGTTCGCCAGCCAGGCTGGCTCCTGCAGGCAAGGCGAACGCCTGTGCAGGAGCCGGCCTTGCCGGCGAACGCATTCTCAGAAGCTCACAGCAGCCGACACCCGCGCAGTTCGCGGCGCGCCCTGAAACAGGTAGCCGTCGCCCAGATACTCCCCCGCGTCCCTCCAGTAGCGCCGATCGAACACGTTATCCACTGTCAGGCGCAGCACCGTGTCATACCCGCCGATGCGCGTGCGATAGCGGCTGCCAATGTCGAACACCGCATAGCCACCCACCGCCACCGTACCTGCCTGGTTGGCATACTTGCTCGCGCTGTAGCGCGCCCCACCCAGCAGCGCCAACCCCGGTACTCCCGGGAGGCTGTAGTCGGCCTGCAGCGCCGCGCGCAGATTCGGCACGTTCAGCGCCTGATGGTCGTCGTACGCCCGCGTGCCGCTGCCGCCGACCCGTGCACGAATGGCCGCGGCACTGGCGTTGATCTGCAGGTTCGACGTTACCCAGCCGCCGGCCGCCAGCTCCAGGCCGGTGTTCTTCTGCTGTCCCTGCTGCACGTAGGTGAAGTCACCGCTGCCATCCGGCTGGGCATACTGATACCCCTGGCGCAGCTGGAACAGCGCCGCGCTCAGGCTCATGCGCTGCCATTCACGCTTGATACCCAGTTCGAGCTGGCGTGACGTGGTGGGGGCCAGGATGTCCTGGCTGTTGAGCGCGAACCACGGCGCGGCATTGCCCGACGACAGCCCCTTGCTGTAGCTGGCGTACAGCGAAATGTCCGCGCGCGGCTTGTAGATCAGCGCGGCGTTGGGCAGCAGTTCATATTGCCGGGTATGCCGGCGCAGGTTCCCATCTTCACCAAAGGCCTGCTCGTCCAGGCGTACAACGCGCGCACCGAGTACCGTCTGCCAGTGTTCGTCGAAGCTGATCCGGTCGCTGGCGAACAGGCCGTACTGGCGGCTGTCGAGGCGGCGTTCGCGGTTGCCCGGGCTGCCGTCGAAGGGCTCCAGTGCCGGCGTAGGCTGGTAGATGTTGCCGCTGCCGATCCACTCGTTGAACGTCGGTCGCTGGTCGACAGTGCGCCGTTGCGCGCTGCTGCCGACCGTCAGCTCGTGCTCTAGGCCCGCCAGGGCAAACTGGCCGTTGAGGGTGACCTGTGCCTCGTCGGTGCGCCGGGTATCGT
Organism: Pseudomonas sp. VE 267-6A; assembly: GCF_024126555.1. Lineage (NCBI taxonomy): Bacteria > Pseudomonadati > Pseudomonadota > Gammaproteobacteria > Pseudomonadales > Pseudomonadaceae > Pseudomonas > Pseudomonas sp. VE 267-6A. Next base: position 37,116 of record NZ_JAMYBY010000017.1, on the reverse strand, counting down.
CCGGGCTGCGGTAGTCGTAGATGTCGTAGTCGCCCTCGGGGCTGAAGTAGTTCGGCACCTTCGAGCCTGCGCAGCTGGCGGCGCCGTAGCAACCCCAGGCGAACGCGCTGTAGTCGTCGATCACCACGCGGCTGCGCGAAGCGCTCACGCTGCCGGTCCAGGTGTCGCTGAAGCGGTATTCGAAGCGACCGCCCAGGTTCAGCGAGTCGATCTGCACCGGTTTGGCCCAGTGCTGATAGGCCAGGCGATCGTCGGGGTCGATGCCGTGGGGCAGGCGGTTGCCGCCGAGCAACTGGTAGCCGGGCACCGAGCGCTGCTCGCGCTGCTGGTACTCGACATCCAGTTGCAGCAGCGCATCCGGGTTCACTTGCCAGTCGAAGGCCAGCGAAGCGAAGTCGCGCTGGCCGTCGGCATGGTCGACGTAGGAGCGGATATCTTCATGGGCCAGGTTTGCGCGCAGGCCGAACTGGCGTTCGCTGCCAAACCAGCCGCCCAGGTCGGTGGCGATGTAGCGCTCGCCCAAGGCCGTGCTCGATACCGTGAGCGAACGGATGTCCTGCGGGCGCTTGGTCACATAGTTGATCAGCCCACCGGGTTCGGCTACTCCGCTTTGCAGGCCCGACAGCCCCTTGAGCAACTCGACCTGCTGCTTGTTCTCCAGCGCCACGTTCTGCTCGCCGGCGATGGTCTGGCCGTTGATGGTGTAGCTGTGGGCGGCGTCCAGTTCGAAGCCGCGCACGTTGAAGTTCTCGTAGTAGCCGATGGGCGCATAGCTCTCGCCGACCGAGGCATCGCTTTGCAGCACCTCGCTGAGCAGGCGCACCTGGCGGTCCTGCAGCAACTGTTCGGTGAACACCGACACCGAGGCGGGGGTGTCGAGCAGCGGCGCCGCGCCAAAGCCGGCCACTGAGGCCTGGCGCGGCTGGTAGCCGTCCTCGAGCACATCGGACACGCTCAGGGGCGCGAGGGTGATGCCGCTGTCGGCCAGCGTAGTGGACGAACTCAGGGCCAGGCCGAGGCTCAGCAGCCCCAGGGGCAGGCGAGGGTGGTGCAGGGTCATGCGCAGGTTCCTTGAAGGCCAGCAACAGGCGCGCCGGCAGGCGGGGCGCCATGTTACCTGAAGGGGGCCTGCGGGTAGGAGCCAGCCTTGCTGGCGAACGCCGTTAGGCGGCCTTCACCTGAGCCGAGCGGCGCTCCACCCACAGCCACACCACCAGCGCCACGCCGCCGATCACCAGCCCCGCCACCACGATGCCGTTCCAGCCGTGGGCCTGGAACAACTGCGTACCCAGCAGCGAGCCCAGTGCGCCACCGATGAAGTAGCAGGTGATGTACCCGGCATTGAGTCGGTTGCGCGCCTCGGGGCGCAGGGCGATCACCGCGTTCTGGTTGCTCACGTGCACCAGCTGTACCGCCAGGTCGAGTACCAGCACGCCAATCAGCAGGGCGGCGAGCGACACCTGGGCGAAGGCCAGCGGTACCCAGGCCAGCACCAGGGCCAGCAGCCCCACGGTGGTGCCCAGCGAGCCCTTGCCGCGGTCGGCCAGGCGCCCGGCCCAGTTGGCGGCCAGCGCGCCGGCCGCACCGGCCAGGCCGAACAGCCCGATCACCGCATCGGAGTAGTGGTAAGGCTCGGCTGCCAGCAGAAACGCCAGGGGTGTCCAGAACAGCGCGAACAGGCAGAACGACAGCAGCCCCAGCAACGAGCGCAGGCGCAGCACCGGCTCATCCACGAACAGGCGGAACACCGAACCGATCAGTGCGGGGTATTTGAGCCCGGCGTGCTGGTGGCGCTCGGGCAGGGCCCTGGCCAGGGCGATGGCGCTCAGGGCCATGAGCGCAGCGGCCAGCAGGTAGATGCTGCGCCAGTCACCCAGGGTCGCCATGAACCCGGCAGCGGTGCGCGCCAGCAGAATGCCCAGCAGCAGGCCGCTCATCAGCGTGCCGACCACTCGCCCGCGCTCGGACGGGTCGCTCAGGCCGGCGGCCATCGGCACCAGTACCTGCGCCACCACCGAGAACAGCCCGGTCAGGGTGGTGCCGATCAGCAGCCACATCAGGCTGGGGGCGAAGGCGCTGATCAGCAGGCCGACCGTGGCGATGGCGATCATGCTGACGATCAGGCGGCGTTGTTCGAACAGGTCACCCAGCGGCGCGAGCAGCAACAGGCCGGCGCCGTAGCTCAGCTGGGCGGCAATCACGATGCTGCCGGCGGTGGCGGTGGTCAGGCCGAAATGCTGAGCGATGCTGTGCAGCAAGGGCTGCGCATAGTAGTTGCTGGCCACGGCCAGGCCGGTGGCGGTTGCCATCAGCAGAATCAGGGCGCGGCTCAGGTGAGTTGTGGCGGGGGCCATGGACCGTCTCGTTGTCAGGGGGGAAGGGGAGTGCATTATCGAAAATGCGCTAGCATGACGCCAATGAATCGTTTAGATCCCATCAATCTCTTGTGCAGATGGAAAGATGAACCTCAAGCAGATCGAATACGCGCTGGCGGTGGCCGATACCGGTAGTTTCACCCGTGCGGCCGAACGTTGTCATGTGGTGCAGTCGGCTTTGAGTCATCAGGTGGCGCGCCTGGAGTCTCAACTGGGCACCTTGCTGTTCGAGCGCAGCTCGCGCCGGGTGCGCCTTACACCTGCCGGCGAAGCCTTCGTGCTCAGCGCACGCACGGCGCTGGAGGCCACCCGGCGCATCGCCGAGGACGTGGCCGCAGCCTGTGGCGAAGTGCGCGGGCGCTTGTCCATCGGCGAGATCAGCTCGCTGACCGAGCTGGACCTGGTGGACCTGCTGGCCGGTTTTCACGGGCAGTACCCGCAGGTGGACATTCGCTGGCTGATCGGCAAGAGCGAGCTGCTGATTGCCGATGTGCGCGAACGGCGCCTGGATGTGGCGTTCATCGGCGTCTGGCCGGGGGAACCGTTGGCGGGGGTGGCGTCGCGCCTGCTGGCGGCCGAGGAACTGGTGGCGGTGCTGCCGCTGCAGCACCCGCTGGCAGGCATCGGGCGTCTGGCGCTGGAGCAACTGGAAGACCAGCCCCTGGTGGACTTCCAGGCTGGCAGCGGCGCGCGTCGACAGACCGACGAGGCATTTGCCGCCGCAGGGGTGCGTCATCGGGTGCAGTTCGAGGTGGGCAGTATCGGCCTGATCGAGAAGTTCGTGCAGCGTGGCCTGGCCCTGGGGCTGGTACCGGCAAGGATCGCCGCAGGCTTCAAGGGCGTTGCCGCAGTACCGGTGTGCGATGCCCCGGTGCGCCACCTGTACGCGATCTGGTCGACCACCCCGACGCCGCCGGCGCGGGCCTTCGTCCAGTTGCTGGAGCAGAACCTGGCGGCAAGGGCAAGCCATTAGCCGTGGCAGCCTCTTTGCTGGCAAGCCAGCGAAGTGCTTCAGAGCACTTCCACCAGTTCGTAGACCTGGCGCCCATTGCCCAGTACCAGCACCACCTCGTCGCCCTCGAGCTTGCCCATCAGGCTTTGCCCCAAAGGTGAGCGCGGGGTGATCACCGTGATCAGCGCCTGCCCTTCGCCGATTTTCAGCCCTGCCGCTTCCGGCCCCAGGAACACGCGCTGCTGGCGATCCTGTTCGTCGGCCAGCAGCACCAGGTTGCTCAGTTGCACGCCGGCCTCGGGGTCGTAGTCGCGCAGGGTCAGTTGCTGGTACGCCAGCCGTGCCTGGCGAATCTCCTCCATGCGCCGGGCCTGCCCGGTGGCCAGGTACGAGGCTTCCAGGCCGAGGGTGTCGTACTTGTTCTCGGCGATGTTCTCCTCGGCAGTGGCCGCCTCATACGCGGTCTGCGCAGCACGTTGTGCCACGTCGAGGTCGACGCCCAGGCGCTCGATGATGCGCGCCAGCAGGTCGGTCTTGTTCATCTCAGTTGCAGAACTCAAGGACATTGGCGCGGCTTTTCTCGGTGGGGGCGGTACGGTTCTGTTGCAGCCAGAACTGGCATCTGGGGTTGGACAGGTTGCGCGGGCTGCCCTGGGCCTGCTCCTCGGCCTGCTGCACCGCCTGATCGTGCAGGATCTGCTTGTACTGCTCGAACATGCGGTTCTGCTCCGGCGACTGCTGCGGCGCCACGGCCGGCGCGGGCGGGGCGATCACCTCGTGCAGGGGCTGGCGCAGGTCGGGCAGGTACTGCCAGCCCAGCCACAGGGTCAGCATGATGGCGACGAAACCCAGCCACAGGCCGATGGCCACGCACAGGATCAGTTGCAGCGGGTTTTGCGAAATTTTCAGTTCACGGCGACGCGCACGGTACGACATGGCAGCCTCCTGGCCAGGACAATGGCGGCGATTGTCGCATGCAGCGCGGGTTTTATTCAGCCTCGCTACTGTTGTCTGCAATGATTAACCCGGACAATCGGCGCTTTTTGTTTCCGGCTCAACGTGAGGTGCCTGCCATGAAACCGACCTGGGATATCTTCTGTTGCGTCGTCGACAACTATGGCGACATCGGCGTCACCTGGCGCCTGGCCCGGCAACTGGTGGCCGAACACGACGTGGCGGTGCGCCTGTGGGTGGATGAACTGGCGGCCTTCGTGCGCCTGTGCCCCGAGGCGGACGCCCAGGCCCGGCAGCAATGGCAGCAAGGCGTCGAGGTGTGCCTGTGGCCGGCCGACTGGCAGCCGACGGCAGTGCCGGACGTGGTGATCGGCGCCTTCGGCTGCCACTTGCCAGCGGCCTATGTCCAGGCCATGCAGGACCGCACCGTGCCGGCAGTGTGGCTGAACCTGGAGTACCTGAGCGCCGAGGACTGGGTGGAAGGCTGCCACGGCCTGCCGTCGCCCCAGGCCAATGGCCTGCGCAAGGTGTTCTTCTTTCCGGGGTTCACGCCCGGTACCGGCGGGTTGCTGCGCGAAGCCACGTTGCTGACGCGGCGCAAGGCGTTCGAAGACGACCCGCAGGCCCGTCAGGCATTCCTGCGCGGCCTGGGCGTGAGGGTGCATGAGGGTGCACGGCTGATCTCGTTGTTCGCCTATGAGAACCCGGGCCTGGCCAGTTGGCTCGATGTGCTGGCCGCCGACACCCGCCCCAGTCACCTGCTGGTGCCCGAGGGGCGCATCCTGGGGGATGTGCAGGCCTGGCTGGGCGAGAGCGGGCTGGGGGTGGACAGTGTGACGCAGCGTGGGGCGCTGACGGTGCAGATCCTGCCCTTCGTCAGCCAGGATGACTATGATCGGCTGCTGTGGTGCTGCGAGTTCAATGCGGTGCGCGGCGAGGACTCGTTCGTGCGTGCTCAGTGGGCTGGGCGGCCACTGCTGTGGCATATCTATGTGCAGGAAGAGTACGCCCACTGGGAAAAGCTCGAGGCCTTTCTGGACCATTACACCCAGGGCCTGTCGGCCCCGGCAGCCGCCGCGCTGGTGGCGCTGTGGCGGGCCTGGAACATGGATCGCGACATGGGCCAGGCGTGGCGCGAGCTGCTGGCGCACTGGCCGGAACTGAGCGCCCACGCCGAGCGCTGGTGCGCCGCGCAGGCCGCTCAGCCGGACCTTGCCACGGCGCTGGTACAGTTTTGTCGAAATTCGCTATGATATGCGGCCTCGATTTTTGTAAATCCATCCAAATTCGGATATCTCGCAATGAAAACTGGTAAAGAGCTGAAACCCGGTACCGTGATCCGTATCGACAACGACCCTTGGCTGGTTCAGAAAGCTGAATTCACCAAATCGGGCCGTAACAGCGCGATCATGAAGACCAAGCTGAAAAACCTGCTGACCGGCTACAAGACCGAAACCGTCTACAGCGCCGACGACAAGCTGGACGACGTGATCCTCGACCGCAAAGAAGCGACCCTGTCCTTCATCAGCGGCGACACCTACACGTTCATGGACACCACCGACTACACCATGTACGAGCTGAACGCCGAAGACATCGAAAGCGTTCTGCCTTTCGTTGAAGAAGGCATGACCGATGTGTGCGAAGCCGTATTCTTCGAAGACCGCCTGGTTTCCGTAGAGCTGCCGACCACTATCGTGCGTCAGGTCGACTACACCGAAGGTTCCGCCCGTGGCGATACCTCCGGCAAGGTCATGAAGCCTGCCAAACTGAAGAACGGTACCGAGCTGTCGGTTGCCGACTTCATCGAGATCGGTGACTGGATCGAGATCGACACCCGCGAAGGTGGCTCCTACAAGGGCCGCGCCAAGGTTTAAACCTGGCGATCTGCGCGAACACGAAAACCCGGCCAAGGCCGGGTTTTTTTATGCCCTGCGTGCGCGGCTGCGGCGCCGTCAGAGGCTGTTCTGCAGGTTGTCGCGCAGCGCCAGCAGCTCGGCCTGCAAGCGTTGCAGGCGCTCCAGCGAGTGGCCGCTGGCGCCCAGGATGCACGGCGGTATCGAGCGTGCCTGCGCTTGCAGGGCACGCCCCTGGGCAGTCAGTTGCACGATCACCACGCGCTCGTCCTCGCGGCTGCGGGTGCGCTTGAGCAGGCCCTCGGCTTCCAGGCGCTTGAGCAAGGGCGTGAGCGAGCCGGGGTCGGTCAGCAGGCGATGGCTGATTTCGCCGACGGTCAGCCCGTCCTGCTCCCATAGCACCAGCATGGCCAGGTACTGCGGGTAGGTCAGGCCCAGTGCCTGCAGCAGTGGCTTGTACACCTTGGTCATGAGCAGTGACGTGGAGTGCAGGGCGAAGCACACCTGATTGTCGAGCAGCAGCTCATCGTAAACGGGCGCTTTGGAGGTGGCGTTCATGCGGCTCCTTTCTATCTGGTCCATGAAATGGTGGCGCGCATGCTATGCGCGCTATTGCCAGCGCAGCTCGCTCTGCAGTGCCAGGTCCCAGGGAGGGATGGGGCTGAAGCGGCTCTTGAGGAATTCGAGCAGCAAACGGCTGCGAGAGTTCGTTTCATGTTCAAGGCGCAATGCATAGACACCGCTGGTTTCGGCCGGGGGCAGCCCGTTCTCGCAGAACAGCGGCAGCAGGTCGCCGCGCAGCAGGTACTCGCTGATCAGCCAGGTGGGCAGGTGCGCGATGCCCAGGCCCGCCAGGGCGCCGAACAGCAGGGTCTCGGCATTGTTGGCGCTCATGCGCATGCGCGAGGGACGCAGCAGACGCATCTGCCCGTCCACCGCGAAGCGCCAGGCGAAGGGTGGGGCCAGGCCATCCCAGTCCAGCCCGTCGTGCTCTGGCAGGTCGCAGGGGCTGGCAGGCACGCCACGGGCCTGCAGGTAGGCGGGGCTGGCGCAGGCAATGCGCACCATGTACGCCAGTGGTGTTGCCACCAGCCGGGTATCGGCCAGAGGGCCTGCACGCAGCACCAGGTCGACTTCGCCCAGGTGCGCGCCCTGCAGGTCGACGAAGCTGTCGATCAGGCGCAGTTGTACATCCAGGCCCGGGTACGCCACCAGAAAATCGGCGATGGCCGGTGCCAGGTGGCGGCGGCCGAACGCCGAAGGCGCATCGATGCGGATCAGGCCTTCCGGTGCATTGCTCAGCGACACGGCTTCGGCGCGGGCCAGACGCAGCTCTTCGACGATACGCCGGGCGCGTTCGGCGAATGCATTGCCGGCGGGCGTGGGGCGTACCGCATGGGTGCTGCGCACGAACAGGCGGCTGCCCACGGCGGCCTCCAGGGTATCGATGCGTCGGGCCACCGCCGAAGGGGTCAGCGGGTGGCGCCGCGCTGCGGCAGAAAAGCTGCCGCTTTCGAGCACATCGAGAAACAGGCTCAGGTGTTGGGTGAGGGCGTCCGGGGTCATGGTGATTGCTTGTGCGAATTGGGCACAGCCATTGTGCGTTGCTGTGCGTTTCCCCGCTAGCCCGCCATCGGTAGCATGGCGCTATTGCAGAGCAGAGAGGCGAGCATGGTCGAGTGGTTGATGTACATCGTATTGGGAGCAGGGCTGGGTACCCTGGGCGGGCTGTTCGGGATCGGCGGCGGCCTGATCGCGATCCCCGTGCTGGGCGTGCTGTTCGGCCTTGACCAGCAACTGGCCCAGGGCACCGCGCTGGTGATGGTGGTGCCGAACGTGTTGCTGGCGCTGTGGCGCTATCACCAGCGCAATCGCATCGAGCTGCGTCATGCATTGCCCTTGTCGCTGGCCGGCTTCGTGTTCGCCTGGCTCGGCTCGATCTGGGCAGTGGGGTTGGATGCACAGGCCATGCGCGTCGGCTTCGTGGTGTTTCTGGTGGCGCTGACGGTGTGGAACCTGGTGCGCATGTTCACTCGCAACGCGCCGCCTTCGACCGAGTTGCGCCAGCCCTGGCCCTGGCTGGGTGTGCTGGGCGGGGGTGCCGGTGTGGTCGGCGGGCTGTTCGGGGTAGGGGGCGCGGTGGTCGCCACACCGGTGCTGACCAGTGTGTTCGGCACCACCCAGGTGGTTGCCCAGGGCCTGTCGCTGGCACTGGCGGCGCCCAGTACCTCGGTCACGCTGCTGACCTACGGGCTGCACCAGCATGTGGACTGGAACATGGGCATCGCGCTGGCACTGGGCGGCTTGCTGAGTATCAGCTGGGGCGTGAAGCTGGCCCATGCGCTGCCGGAAAAGGTCCTGCGCTCGTTGTTCTGTGTGTTTCTGGTGGTGTGCGCGTTGATGCTGGGCTTCAGGGTCTGAAGCCCGCCGCGGGTCGAGCCGGCACGGCCGTCGAGAGCCGTGCAGGTGTCAGCGCCGTACCTGCTTGAGCGTTTCGGCGATCAGGAACGCCAGCTCCAGCGACTGGTCGGCGTTCATGCGCGGGTCGCAGTGGGTGTGGTAACGGTCGGACAGCGCGTCTTCGGTGATCGGCCGGGCGCCGCCGATGCATTCGGTGACGTTCTGACCGGTCATCTCGATGTGAATGCCACCGGCATGGCTGCCTTCGGCCTGGTGCACCTGGAAGAACTGCTTGACCTCGCCCAGGATCTGCGCGAAATCGCGGGTCTTGTAGCCGCTGCTGGCCTTGATGGTATTGCCGTGCATCGGGTCGGAGCTCCACAGCACCTTGCGCCCCTCGCGCTCGACGCTGCGGATCAGCCCCGGCAGGTGCTCGCCGACCTTGTTGGCCCCCATGCGCACGATCAGGTTGAGCCGGCCCGGGTCGTTGGCCGGGTTGAGGATGTCGATCAGGCGGATCAGCTCCTCGGTGTTCATGCTCGGGCCCACCTTGACCCCGATCGGGTTGTTCACCCCGCGCAGGAACTCCACGTGGGCGCCGTCCAGCTGACGGGTGCGATCACCGATCCAGAGCATGTGCGCCGAGCAGTCGAAGTAGTCGCCGGTCAGGCTGTCGCGCCGCACGAAGGCTTCCTCGTAGTTGAGCAGCAGCGCCTCGTGCGCGGTGAAAAAGCTGGTTTCGCGCAGTTGCGGCGAGCTGTCCATGCCGCAGGCGCGCATGAAGGCCAGGGTTTCGTCGATGCGGTCGGCCAGCTGGCTGTACTTTTCGGCCAGCGCCGAGTTGGCGATGAAGTCCAGGTTCCACTTGTGCACCTGGTGCAGGTCGGCGAAACCACCCTGGGCGAAGGCGCGCAGCAGGTTGAGGCTGGCGGTGGACTGGTGATAGGCCTGCAGCAGGCGCTCCGGGTCGGGCACGCGGCTGGCAGGGTCGAAGCCGATGCCGTTGACGATGTCGCCCCGGTAGGCCGGCAGGGTCACCTCGCCGATGGTTTCGTCATTGGACGAGCGCGGCTTGGCGAACTGCCCGGCCATGCGCCCCACCTTGACCACCGGGCAGCCGGCGGCAAAGGTCATGACGATGGCCATCTGCAGCAGCACTTTGAAGGTGTCGCGGATTTTCGCTGCCGAGAACTCGGCAAAGCTTTCGGCGCAATCGCCGCCCTGCAGCAGGAAGGCACGGCCTTCGGTCACTTCGGCGAACTGGCGGCGCAGCTCGCGCGCCTCGCCGGCGAACACCAGCGGCGGGTAGCTGGCCAGGGTCTGCTCGACCTTGAGCAGGTGCGCTGCATCGGGGTAGTGCGGTTGCTGCTGGATCGGCAGGGCACGCCAGCTATCGGGACTCCAGGGTTGGCTCATCACAGGCTCGGTTTCTATCGGAAAAGGGCTGTGAACATGCTAACACCTGGACCCTGCCTTGTTGCATCGCCTGTATTGACGGACAATGGTCGTTTTTGCTTGGGCACATGCAGGTGTCGGGAGAGAGCATGACAGAGGAACGGGTAGAGCGGCTGCTGGCGCAGGTGCACGACGAGTTCGGCACCATCAGCGTGCTGGAAGTCGAGGACTACCGCTTTCTCGAGTTTGGCGAGGCCATCGAGCAGAGCTGCGTATTCACTGCCGACCCGAGCTGGCTGGAGTACGACTATACCCGCGCCATGCTGGTGGGCGCGCTGTGCCACTGCGAGCCTGAAAGCGCGCTGTTTCTCGGCCTGGGTGCCGGTACCCTGACCCAGGCCTGCCTGAAGTTCCTGCCCCTGGAGGACGTGGAGGCCATCGAGCTGCGTCCCGAGGTGCCGCGCCTGGCCATCGAATACCTGGGGCTGGACGATGATCCGCGCCTGTACATCCGCGTGGGTGATGCGGTCGAGCTGCTGGAGACGGCCGAGCCTGCCGACCTGATCTTCGTCGACCTCTACACCGACCACGGGCCCGGCGTCGGCCACCTGGCCTGGAAGTTTCTCGAAGACTGCCAGAAGCGCCTGAACCCCGGCGGCTGGCTGGTCATCAACCAGTGGGCCACCGATGACGGCAAGCCGCTGGGCGCCGCGCTATTGCGCGGGCTGTATCACCGCCATTACTGGGAGCTGCCGGTGAAGGAGGGCAACGTCATCCTGCTGGTGCCCGCCGACCTCGACCAGACCCTCGACCGGGAGGCGCTCACCGCGCGCGCCCGGGCCCTTGAACCGCGCCTGGGCTACTCCCTGCAGCGCCTGATCGAGGTGATCCGACCGGCATCTTGAATAAATCGTTTCAGCTCCGGCCGCGCCGCCAACAGACGCGTGGGCCTCGATCATCGGCAAGGGCTGTCGATTCGAGGCCTCCGGGCTTCTCTTCCCTGTAAAAAAGTCTCACGCGATGCAGGAAATCGGGTATAGTACGCGCCGGTCTTTTACCGGACCTCGTTCAGGTAGTGCAATTCCCCGAAGCCAGCTTCGGCTGCGCGTCCGCACCGCGGACTCTGCCTTGACGTTCCTTTTTTTCTTCAATCGTTTTCGCAAATCCCCGCCGACAAAGCTGCCAGGGTGACCTTCGGGTCTTACAAGGCATGTGCAGCTTTGGAGCATGGGTCTTTGCGGATGCACTTAGAGGCAGACCCATGACCCAGGAAACCGGCGGCTTCGCCGCTCTCGATCTTCATCCAAGTATTGTTGCCGCCGTTATCGCCACTGGCTACGAAGAGCCATCGGCCATTCAGCAGCAATCGATCCCGATTATTCTTGCCGGTCATGACATGATCGGTCAGGCGCAGACAGGTACCGGTAAAACCGCTGCCTTCGCTCTGCCAATCCTGCACCGCATCGACCCGAGCAAGCGCGAGCCGCAAGCCCTGATCCTGGCGCCAACCCGTGAGTTGGCGCTGCAAGTAGCTACCGCATTCGAAACCTACGCCAAGCAGATGCCGGGCGTTACCGTGGTAGCGGTATACGGTGGTGCCCCGATGGGCCCACAACTCAAAGCAATCCGTAACGGCGCGCAGATCGTCGTCGCTACCCCTGGCCGTCTGTGCGACCACCTGCGTCGCGACGAGAAGGTGCTGGCTACCGTCAATCACCTGGTGCTCGACGAAGCTGACGAAATGCTCAAGCTGGGCTTCATGGACGACCTGGAAGTCATCTTCAAGGCCATGCCGGAAACCCGCCAGACCGTACTGTTCTCGGCCACCCTGCCGCAGTCGATCCGTGCGATCGCCGAGCGTCACCTGCGTGACCCGAAACACGTCAAGATCCAGACCAAGACCCAGACCGTGACTGCCATCGAGCAGGCACACCTGATGGTCCACGCCGACCAGAAGGTCTCGGCGGTACTGCGCCTGCTGGAAGTCGAAGAGTTCGATGCACTGATCGCCTTCGTACGTACCAAGCAAGCCACCCTGGACCTGGCCAGCGCCCTGGAAGCCAAAGGCTACAAGGCTGCCGCGCTCAACGGTGACATCGCCCAGAACCAGCGTGAGCGCGTCATCGACTCGCTCAAGGATGGTCGCCTGGACATCGTCGTCGCTACCGACGTCGCTGCCCGTGGTCTGGACGTACCGCGCATCACCCACGTGTTCAACGTCGACATGCCGTACGATCCGGAGTCCTACGTTCACCGTATCGGCCGTACCGGCCGTGCCGGTCGCGAAGGTCGTGCACTGCTGCTGGTCACCCCGCGTGAGCGCCGCATGCTGCAGGTGATCGAGCGTGTGACCGGCCAGAAGGTTGCCGAAGTTCGTCTGCCCAACGCCCAGGCCGTACTGGACGCGCGCATCAAGAAGCTCACCAACAGCCTCGCGCCGTTGGTTGCCGATGCAGAAGCTACCCACGGTGATCTGCTCGACCGCCTGACTGCCGACATCGGTTGCAGCCCGCGTGCCCTGGCCGCGGCCCTGCTGCGCAAGGCCACCAATGGCCAGGCGCTGACCCTGGAAGCCGTCGAGAAAGAGCAGCCGCTGGTGCCGACTTCGGCCCCACGTGGTGATCGTCCTGCCGGTGAGCGCTCCGAGCGTGGCGAGCGTGAGCGTCGCGCGCCGATGCCACTGGGTGAAGGTCGTGCACGTTGCCGTACCGCGCTGGGTGCGCGTGACGGTATCGCGGCCAAGAACCTGCTGGGTGCGATCCTCAACGAAGGCGGCCTGGCCCGCGAAGCGATCGGTCGCATCCAGGTGCGCGACAGCTTCAGCCTGGTCGAGCTGCCGGAAGATGGCCTCGAGAAGCTGCTGACCAAGCTCAAGGACACTCGCGTTGCCGGCAAGCAGCTGAAGCTGCGTCGTTATCGCGAAGATTGATCTTCGAGTGAAATGAAAAATCCCCGACTGGTTCGGGGATTTTTTTTGCCTGGGCGGCCTGTTTCGCTTATAGGGGCCGACCTTGCCGGGGAAAGGGCTGCCGCCTCAGTCGAACCGATAGATATCCATTCCCAGTGCTCCCAGGGTAAAGCCCTGGTGCTCGATCGCGAACCGTTCGCCCGCGCCGCGGGCAAAGTACAGCGGCAGCAGGTGTTCGTCGCTCGGGTGGTTGCGCACCGCAAACGGCGCCTGCCGGCGATAGTCATGCAGGGCCGGCGTGTCGCCCGCAGCCAGCTTGTCGATCATCCAGTCGCGAAACGCCAGTGCCCAGGGCTCTACGCTCTCGGGGCCGGCATGCCAGTCGAGTTCGCGCAGGTTGTGGGTAATGCTGCCGGAGCCGATCAGCAGCACGCCTTCCTCGCGCAGGGCCGCCAGTGCCTGGCCTACCTGTTGCTGGTACGCCGGGCCGTGCTGGCTGGGCAGTGATACCTGCACCACCGGTATGTCCGCCGCCGGGTACATCAGCGACAGGGGCACCCACGCGCCATGGTCGAAAGGCCGCTTGGCGTCGAGTGTTGTGGGCAGCCCGGCTTCATTGAGCCGTTGCCTTACCTGTTCGGCGAGCTGTGGGTCGCCGGGGGCTGGGTACTGCACGGCATACAATGCGGCCGGAAAGCCGCCGAAGTCGTGCCAGGTGGGTGGGTGCGGGTTGCTTGTCACGCGCAGTTCGGTGGTTTCCCAGTGCGCAGACATCACGACGATCGCTCTGGGGCGCGGCAGTTGCGCCGCCAGGCGGGCAAGTGCCGGACCGCTGGCACCCGGTTCCAGTGCCAGCATGGGAGAGCCATGGGAGATAAACAGGCTGGGCAGCATCGGGGTGGTCCTGAAGGTTAATATGCAGCCATCTTCAGGCAGATCATTGATCTAAATCTAATATAAGTTTTTGCGGTATTTAATCGAATTTATCGAGGTAAGGTTATGCAGCCCGCGTTCTGGCACAACCGCTGGGAGAACGATCTGATCGGCTTTCACCAGCAGCAGGTCAACCCGTATCTGCAGCAGCATTGGCCCGCACTGGGCATTGCGCCTGGTGCCCGTGTACTGGTGCCGCTGTGCGGCAAGAGCCTGGACATGGCGTGGCTGGCCGCGCAAGGCCACGACGTGCTTGGGGTGGAGTTGTCCGAGCGGGCGGTGAAGGACTTTTTTTCCGAGCATGAGCGGGAGCCGCAGGTTTCGCAGCAGGGGGCCTTCACGGTCTACCGCAGCGAGGGCATCGAGTTGTGGTGTGGCGATTTCTTCGCACTGACCGCGGGTGACGTGCGGGGCTGTACGGGCCTTTACGACCGTGCCGCGATCATCGCCTTGCCGCCTGCCATGCGCGAGCGGTATGTGGCGCATCTGCAGCAGCTCCTGCCGTCGCCTTGCAAGGGCCTGTTGATCACTCTGGACTACGATCAGGCGGTTACTGACGGTCCGCCCTTTGCCGTGCCCGATGAAGAGGTCGAGTGCCTGTTCGGCGAGCATTGGCAGTTGGCGATCGCCGCGCAGGACGACGTGTTGGCGCAGAGCCCCAGGTTCATCAAGGCGGGTGCTGATCGGCTGCTGGAGCGGGTGTACCGTCTGCAACGCTGAAATGAAAAAGGGCGACCCGTGGGTCGCCCTTCCTGTTTGCCTGCTGCTCGCTTAGCCGCGACGACGCAGGGCTTCGATACGATCTTCCAGCGGCGGGTGGCTCATCAGCAGGCCTGCCAGGCCCTGCTTGAGGCCACCATTGATGCCGAAGGCATTCAGGGTGTCAGGCATGTGCACAGGCACGCCCTGTTCAGAACGCAGGCGCTGCAGCGCGCCGATCATCGCGTTGGTGCCGGCCAGGCGGGCGCCGGCTTCGTCGGCGCGGAACTCGCGTTTGCGCGAGAACCACATGACGATGATGCTGGCCAGGATACCCAGGACCAGTTCGGCAACGATGGTCGCGATGTAGTAGGCAATGCCCTGGCCTTCTTCGTTCTTGAAGATCACCTTGTCGACGAAGTTGCCGATGATGCGTGCGAAGAACATCACGAAGGTGTTGACCACACCCTGTACCAGCGCGAGGGTCACCATGTCGCCGTTGGCGACGTGGCCGATCTCGTGGGCCAGCACGGCGCGTACTTCATCACGCGAGAAACGCTCGAGCAGGCCCTGGCTGACCGCGACCAACGCATCGTTGCGATTCCAGCCGGTAGCGAAGGCGTTGGCCTCATAGGCCGGGAAGACGCCCACCTCGGGCATCTTGATGCCTGCCTGGCGGGAAAGCTCTTCGACGGTCTGCAGCAGCCATTGCTCATGGTGGGTGCGCGGCTGGGTGATGATCTGGGTACCGGTGCTCATCTTCGCCATCCACTTGGAGATGAACAGCGAGATCAGCGAGCCGGCAAAGCCGAACACAGCGCAGAAAATCAGCAACTGGTCGAGCTTGAGGTCAACCCCGTTTGCCGCCATGAACCCGTTGAAGCCGAACAGGCTCAGGGTGATGCTGGCAATCAGCACGACCGCAAGGTTGGTGGCCACAAACAGCAAAATGCGCATCATGGTTGTTACGTTCTCCTGACGGATAGAAAGCTTGCGTATGCGGGGTATATAAGGTGCGCGCTCCGTGTATTCAACCGGGCGACTATTTCAAACTGTGTACTTGTGCGGGCAGGCGCGGAGAATGCCAGGTGCGCGAGCCAGAGCGGCAGGCTTGAGGTTGGCCCGTGGCCTGCGCCAGGGCTGGCGCAGGCAGGCATTCGGGCTTACTGCTGGTAGGTCTTGAGGAAATTGCCGATGCGACCGATCGCCTGCTCCAGGTCATCGACACGTGGCAGGGTCACGACGCGGAAGTGGTCGGGCCACGGCCAGTTGAAGGCGGTGCCTTGCACGATCAGCAGTTTTTCCGACAGCAGCAGGTCAAGGGCGAACTTTTCGTCGTTGAAGATCGGGCAGACCTTCGGGTCGATGCGCGGGAAGGCATACAGGGCGCCCATCGGCTTGACGCAGCTGACCCCTGGAATGTCGTTGAGCAGCTCCCAGGTGCGGTTGCGCTGCTCCAGCAGGCGACCTGGCGGCAGCACCAGGTCATTGATGCTCTGGTAGCCGCCCAGTGCGGTCTGGATGGCGTGCTGGCTCGGCACGTTGGCGCACAGGCGCATGTTGGCCAGCATGTCGATGCCTTCGATATAGCTCTGGGCGTGCTGCTTGGGCCCGGACAACGCCAGCCAGCCGGAGCGGAAGCCCGCCACCCGGTACGACTTGGACAGGCCGTTGAAGGTCAGGCAGAGCAGGTCGGGGGCCAGCGAGGCGGTGCAGATGTGCACGGCATCGTCGTACAGGATCTTGTCGTAGATCTCGTCGGAGAACACCACCAGGTTGTGTTGGCGGGCGATTTCCAGCATGCCCAGCAGCAGCTCGCGCGAGTACACCGCGCCAGTGGGGTTGTTCGGGTTGATGATCACCATGGCCTTGGTGTTGGGGGTGATCTTGGCCTTGATGTCGGCAAGGTCGGGGAACCAGTCGGCCTGCTCGTCGCACAGGTAGTGCACCGGGTTGCCGCCGGCCAGGCTCACCGCAGCGGTCCACAGCGGGTAGTCCGGGGCCGGGATCAGCACCTCGTCGCCGTTGTTGAGCAGGGCCTGCATCGACATCACGATCAGCTCGGACACGCCGTTGCCCAGGTAGATGTCCTCGATGCCGACACCTTCGACCTGCTTCTGCTGGTAGTACTGCATCACCGCCTTGCGCGCGCTGAACAGGCCCTTGGAGTCGCTGTAGCCCTGGGCGGTGGGCAGGTTGCGGATCACATCCTGGAGGATCTCGTCGGGCGCCTCGAAACCAAAGGGCGCCGGGTTGCCGATGTTCAGCTTGAGGATGCGGTGGCCTTCCTCCTCCAGGCGTTTGGCGTGCTTGAGCACCGGGCCGCGAATGTCGTAGCAGACATTGGCGAGCTTGTTCGATTTGCTGACCTGCATGATGTGATCCCGATTAGAAAAGATCGCCGCGCATTGCGCTGTGAAAACGTTTGAAATGCGTGTAACGCGGGTGCCAGACTGACGTCTGATGAGGCGCAATAATACGTGCCACCCGCGTTGTCGAAAAGACGCAGTGCGGGGTTTTTAATTCAGCGAGGCCTGGTGATGGAAAAGATCGAGAAAACCCTGGAAGAATGGCGTGCGATGCTCGACCCCGAGCAGTACAACGTGTGTCGCCTGAAGGGCACCGAGCGCCCGTTCAGCGGCAAGTACAACAGCACCCGCACCGATGGCGTCTACCATTGCATCTGCTGCAACAAGCCGCTGTTCGATTCCAGAGCCAAGTTCGACTCCGGCTGCGGCTGGCCCAGCTTCTACGAGCCTATCGCCGACAACGCGATGGTCGAGATCCGCGATACCTCACATGGCATGATTCGCACCGAAGTCACCTGCGCCACTTGCGATGCCCACCTGGGCCATGTGTTTCCCGACGGCCCGCCGCCCACCGGTCTGCGCTACTGCATCAACTCGGTGTGCCTTGACCTGGTGCCGCGACAGTAACCCACCCGAACGCAGGAGACGCGGTCATGGCCGACAACAGTTTGCTCAATATTCCCTGCACCACCCTGCGGGGCGAGCAGAAAACCCTGGCGGATTACCCGGCAAGGGCGGTGCTGGTGGTCAATACCGCCAGCCAGTGCGGGTTCACGCCACAGTACAAGGGCCTGGAGTCGCTATGGCAGCGCTATCGCGAGCGCGGCCTGGTGGTGTTGGGCTTTCCCTGCAACCAGTTCGGCAAGCAGGAGCCGGGCGATGAGCTGGCGATATCGCAGTTCTGTGAAGCCAACTTTGGCGTGAGCTTTCCCCTGTTCAGAAAGGTCGAGGTCAATGGGGCGGGCGCGCATCCCCTGTTCGCCGCGCTCAAGCAGAGGGCTCCCGGCCTGTTCGGTTCGCAGGCGATCAAGTGGAATTTCACCAAGTTCCTGGTCGATCCGCAGTCGGGTGCCGTGAGCCGTTATGCGCCCAGCACCAAGCCCGAGGCGCTGGCGGGCGATATCGAAAAGCTGCTGCGCTAGGTTTCAGGGGCTGTTGGCGGCACCCAGTGATCGATCAGCGCCAGCAACTCTTCGCGGCGAAAGGGTTTGGCCAGGTAGTCGTTCATGCCTGCCGCCCGGCAGCGTTCGCGCTCCTCGGGCATGGCGTTGGCGGTAAGTGCCACGATGGGCAGGTCGGGCCAGCGTCCGCTCTGGCGTATGCGCCGGCTGGCCTCGTAGCCGTCCATCACCGGCATGTTGCAGTCCATCAGCACCAGGTCGAAGGCGGCTTGCTCCAACTGCTCCAGGGCCTCCCCGCCGTGGGCGGCCACGATCACCTCGCAGCCCAGCTTGCCCAGCATGCCCTTGGCGACCAGCTGGTTCACCGGGTTGTCTTCCACCAGCAGGATGCGGGCACGTCGCTCGCTGGTCGGGGTGCCCGCCTGGGCGATCGGGCCTGCATCGTCACTGCCCTGCAGAATGCGCTGCAAGGTCTGGTACAGGGCGTTGCGGGCCAGCGGGCGGGCCTGCTGCTGCAGCGGCGCCAGCTGGGCGGCTTCTTCCCCCGGCAGGAAGTTGCCATAGGCGGTCACCAGCAGGATTGGCGCCTTGAGTGACGGACGCAGGCCGAACAGGCCATCCAGGTTGTCGGTGACCAGCAGGTCGGGCTCCAGGTCGACCAGGCTGTCGATACTGTCATGGCGCGAGTACGTCAGCCCCCAACGTGGCAGCAGGCTCTGCAGCAGTTCGGCAAGGCCGCTGCTGGCGCTGCTGATCGCCACCACCTTGCCGCGCAGGGGAGCGGGTGCAATCGCCGGGGTGTGGGAGGCCAGCGGCAGCTCGACACTGAACTGGCTGCCGAAGCCAGCTTCCGAACTGATGCTCAGGCGCCCCTGCATGGCTTCGCAAAGGTTGCGGGTCAGCGCCAGGCCCAGGCCGGTGCCGCCATACTGGCGGGTAATACCGGCACCGGCCT
Source organism: Pseudomonas sp. VE 267-6A (assembly GCF_024126555.1). NCBI lineage: Bacteria > Pseudomonadati > Pseudomonadota > Gammaproteobacteria > Pseudomonadales > Pseudomonadaceae > Pseudomonas > Pseudomonas sp. VE 267-6A. Next base: position 18,262 of record NZ_JAMYBY010000017.1, on the reverse strand, counting down.
GGGTGAAAGGCTGAAAGATCCTGACCTGGGCTTCCAGCGGGATGCCGATGCCCGTGTCGCAGACTTCCAGGCGCACGCCGCCGGGGTAGGTGCCCAGGCGAACGTCGACACGCCCGAAACGGGTGAACTTGAGCGCATTGGACAGCAGGTTGCTGACGATCTGGCGCACCCGCGTGGGGTCACCCAGCACGCTGCTGGGAAACTGCGGATCGATCAGGCAGGTCAGCTCCACGCTGGGCGCCGCGTTCTGCGACAGCAGGTTGGCGGTGTCTTCCACCAGGGCGCCGAGGTCGAAGGGGATGCGCTCCAGCTCCAGCTGGCCGGCGTCGAACTTGGACAGGTCGAGAATATCGTTGAGCAGTTCCACCAGTACCTTGCCCGAGTCGTGGGCGATGGACAGCTGCTGGCGTTGTTCGGCGTTGAGCGGGCTGTCCAGCGACAGCGCGATCATGCCCAGCAGGCCATTGAGCGGGGTGCGGATCTCGTGGCTCATGTTGGCCAGGAATGCGGCACGGGCCTGGGCCATGTCCAGTGCTCGGCGTCGCGCCTGCTCCAGTTCCTCGTTGGACTGGCTCAGGCGGGTGTTGCTGGACTTGAGTTCGTTGGTACGGGCCGAAACGATGTTTTCCAGCTCGTTGAGGTAGTCGGTCAGGCGGTTTTCGGCGTTGCGCCGCTGCTGGATCTCGGTGGCCATGCTCACGAACTGCTGGTTGGCGACCTTGACCAGCACGCCGATCTCGTCCTGTTCGTGACCGGGCGGGAAGGCCAGCTTGTTCTGGTTGGGCGCGCGCGCATTGCTGTTGCTCAGGGCGCTGATCACCCGCACCAGCGGCTTGGTCAACATGAAATAGAACAGTGCCAGCAGGATGCCGGTCAGCACCAGGCTGCGCACGAACCCGTTGAGCAGCGTTACTTCGGCCCGCTTCAGAAAGCGGCTGCCGAAGGCGAAGGTGTCGACTTCAAGATACAGGGTGCCGAGGTATTCGCTGGGCATCTGGTCGAGCATCAGGCGATCCTGGAACTGCCGGCTCTGGCCGAAGAGAAAATCACTCAATACCCGATAGCTGCTTTGTTCGCGCGGGCGCTGCACATCGGACAACACGCTGTCGGTGTTGTCGATCAGGCGCGCACGGGTGATGGCGGGGGATTTGAGCAGGCCCAGGGTCAGTTCGTTGGCCAGTTCCGCATCGAGGTTGTAGGCAATGCGCGAGGCAGGGTTGTGGCTGATTTGCAGCAGTGCCTGCATCTCGCGATTGATAGAGGCGTCTTCGCTGGCATAATCGATGCCGATCTGGATGAGACTGAGCAATGTTCCCAGGATGAAACCGACCAGGACCGTCAGCCGGGCTTGCTTGTAAGACAGGCGATTGGTGAACTTGATATCCATGTATCCCGAGCCAGTTCCACTTTCCGTGCGCTGCGCAAGCATAGCCGATCACCCCCGGTAGCTGGCAGGTACTGTCGCACATTCAGGCTTCCCCAAGAATCTGTGTCGAGGACATAACGTGGACTCTCGCTTGAATGCTTTCCTGGAGCGCGCCGAATCGGTATTGGCGCGTCTGGAGCCGCTGCTGCCGGCATTGCGCCCCAGCATCGATTGGACCCAGTGCCTGGCTGCCCGTTGGCAGCGCGAAGGGCGCAGCGGTTTTCTGCTGCCGCTCGAGGTCAGCCTGGACATGCGCCTGACCGACCTGATCGGTGTCGACAGGCAGCGTGAACAACTGGGCCGCAATACCCGCCAGTTCATCGACGGCATGCCGGCCAATCACGCGCTGCTGTGGGGCTCGCGCGGCACCGGCAAGTCGTCGCTGGTGCGTGCCTTGCTGGCAGAGTACGCCCCACAGGGGCTGCGCCTGATCGAGATCGAGCGTGACCACCTGGCGGACCTGCCGCGGGTGGTGGAACAACTGCACAAACTGCCACAGCGTTTCGTGCTGTTCTGCGATGACCTGTCGTTCGAGGCCGGGGAGGGCGACTACCGCGTGCTCAAGAGCGTGCTGGACGGCTCTCTCGAGCAGGCGCCGGACAACGTTCTGCTGTATGCCACCTCCAACCGTCGGCACCTGGTGCCGGAAAAGCAGAGCGACAACGAGAACTGGAAGATGGTCGACGGCGAGCTGCACCCCAGCGAGGCCGTCGAGGACAAGATTGCCCTGTCGGACCGCTTTGGTCTGTGGCTGTCGTTCTACCCGTTCACCCAAGAGCACTTCCTTGATGTGGTCGAGCACTGGATCACCCAGTTGGCGCTGGCGCCAGGTCTGGTCTGGGCGCGGGATGAAGAGCTGGACAAGGCCGCGATCCGCTGGGCAACCGGCCGCGGCAATCGCAATGGCCGCTGCGCCTATCAATTTGCCCGCTATTGGGTGGGCCTGAAACTGCTGGAGCAACAGTAATGATCGATTTGAATGCAGTGGGGGGCGGCCAGTGCGGCTATGACCTGCTGGCGGCGCAGCTGGAGGCACTACTGGACGGGGAGCGGGATTTCATTGCCAACGCTGCGCAGCTTTCCGCCTTTCTGTACAGCCAGGTCGAAGACCTGAACTGGGCAGGTTTCTACCTGGCGCGCGGTGAAGAGCTGGTGCTGGGGCCGTTTCAGGGGCAGGTTGCGTGTGTACGCATCCCGTTCGGGCGCGGGGTGTGCGGGGCTGCGGCGGCTACACGCCAGACCCAGCGTGTGGAGGATGTGCATGCCTTCCCGGGGCATATTGCCTGTGACAGCGCCTCCAACAGCGAGTTGGTGATCCCTCTGGTCAAGGACGGTGCGCTGATCGGCGTGCTGGACCTGGACAGCCCTGTACTTGCACGCTTTGGTGAGCAGGATCAGGCCGGGCTGGAGCGTCTGGCGCGGATTTTCCTGGATTCGACGGACTGCTGAGGCGGGTAGAGGCGTTGCGCCCATTCGCCAGCAAGGCTCCTGTCGGGAGCTGCTGGCGAATGGGTTGTGTTGCAATCAGTCGTAGATGACTTTCTTCTTCCAGTCTTCTTCGGTGTCGGACTTCAGCCCTTCGGTCAGTGGGTTGACCTCGTCTTCGGTTGGCTGGTTCTGGCTCAGTACCATGGCGTTGGCGCGTGCCAGCAGTTTGTCCATATAGTCGAGCTGCTCGCGGTAGAGCACCGGATCAGGTTGCTTGCGCAGGTACTGCACGCCCCGTTCGAACGCCAGGCGGGCCTGCCCCGGCTGGTTCTGCTGCAGCGCATGCTGCCCTAGGTTGTTGAAGAACTCGATGTGCAGCAGCACCAGGATATGGCGAATTTCCTTTACCCAATACTTGGCTTCGTTGGTCGGCAGGAAGCCTTCCTGGGAGGCGCGCACCACCTGGCTGTGCAGGGCTTCGAGCAGAAAGCGTACATCCTTGGCACGGGCTTCGGTCTGGATCGGGCCGGGAGGGTTGTTCACCGGTATGCCATCGCCCAGGGCAATCAGGCCCTGGAGCTCGCTGATGCGTGCCTGGATTTCACGGTTGTGCTTGTCCAGGGCCAGGCGGCGCTGGTTCAGGTTCAGTTCGAGGCGGGTCAGCAGCAGCTTGAGTGCCGGGGTCATCAACTGGCCGGGGAAGGTTTCGGTGATTTCGCCACAACGACGCAAGCGGTCGGCCAGCTCGATCTTGAGACGGGCTCGTTCCAGCTTGTTGCTCTCGACTACATTGTTCAGGTAGCCAATCACGATCAAGAGTGCGATACCCGCTACTATAAGCAGGGTGATCAGAAGTGGTGTCACCGTTAACGCCTCATACAGGAAGGTTTGCCGTTTGAGTGTAGTGGCTTCGCTTTTGCCCGGATAGAGCTGTTTGGCAGTTGAGCAGGGCGGATTGCTGGCATTTTGCCTTAAGGTGCCGCCAGCACTGGGCCGCGTCGCGTATGTGCGTCAGAAAATAATCGTCAAGGCTCAGGCGCGCTGCGGCCTCCGTGGCAGCGTAAAGCAGGGCGAAGTCATTGATTTAAATAAATTTATATCTAGGGGTTGACGACTTCTCAAAGCACCCCTAGAATGCGCGCCACTTGCAGCGTAAAGCACACAGCGAAACGCGGCAGGGAGTGAATGTTGTAGTGTGTCCCCTTCGTCTAGTGGCCTAGGACACCGCCCTTTCACGGCGGTAACAGGGGTTCGAGTCCCCTAGGGGACGCCATTGCGGGAATAGCTCAGTTGGTAGAGCACGACCTTGCCAAGGTCGGGGTCGCGAGTTCGAGTCTCGTTTCCCGCTCCAATTTTAAGCAGCTTTGCTTCACGGCAGGGCTGAGTGAAACCAGAAAGCATCTTCGGGTGTATTTCTGGAGCTGAAACACTACACCATGGTGTTTCAGGCAGTGTCCCCTTCGTCTAGTGGCCTAGGACACCGCCCTTTCACGGCGGTAACAGGGGTTCGAGTCCCCTAGGGGACGCCATTTGCGGGAATAGCTCAGTTGGTAGAGCACGACCTTGCCAAGGTCGGGGTCGCGAGTTCGAGTCTCGTTTCCCGCTCCAAATTCAAAGAAAACGCCGTTCGTATGAACGGCGTTTTTTTTTGCATAAAAAACGCCGCGCGATGGCAGGGGGCAGCATGAAAATAATCTGTGTGCCGTTGAGCCGAGGCGCCATGTCGCGGCTGGATACCGATACCTGTACGGACGCAGACCTGCTAGATGTTCAGCTGGATGCAGAGGAATTCGAAGCCGTGTGGCGATCGGGGCTTTTCACGCAGGCCAATCGAGCGCTGGCGCTGAACATCGATGAGTACGAAGATGAAAGGATTCTAGGCACTGTGCAGTTGGCGGCATTCAGTGCGTTGGTGTCGGCCTGTATCGAAGCCTGCCCCGAGGTAGGTGCACTGCTGAAGGTGGAGGCGCAGGTGCGAACGGCACTCGAGCTCGATACCGGCGTGTACTTTTTCTTCTGAGCCCGTTCAAGCACACGCAGTCATGTGAATGCGCTTTGTGCGGGACGTGGTCATGGGGGCTACCTGCCAGTTCTGCTGGTCGCGCTGACAGGTAGCTTGCGCATCAGTGCTTGCTGTCGTCGCCCGACATGCTCAACAACTGCTTCTCCTGGTTCCAGTCGAACGGTTCGTCGTTCTGCTCGGCTTCGTAGCGGCGTTCTTCCAGCTCCTGGTACATGGCCAGTTCTTCTTCCGGCATGTAGTGCAGGCAATCGCCGCCAAAGAACCACAGCAGGTCGCGGGGGATAAGGTGCGCGATCTGCGGGTAGCGCTGGATGACCTGGCAGATGAGGTCCTGACCCAGGTAGGTGCTCTCCGGGTCGACCGGCAACTGTTGCATCAGGTCGTCGAAACGCTCCAGAAACAGCGCGTGGCTTTCTTCCGGTACCTGTTCGGCCTCACCCAGGGCTGCAAGGATGGTGCGCAGGTGGGTGAGCAGGGCGAGGTGGTATTCCAGTTGAGCAGTGGCGTTGGCCATGCGGGCGATCCTCTAGAGCAAAATCGGGCGCGGGAGTATAAGGCTCCCCGCGCCCGATGTCCCGTTGGAGTGATGCTCAGCGCACCTTGCCCTCGGTGGGCAGCAGCTCGTCCTTGCTGAACGCATCCACGTCGATCACACGGCGCCGTGCGGCTTCGGCCTCGTGCAGGCTTTGAGCTTCGCCGGCCTGCAAGGTGTTGGCGTGCAAGGCTGCGTCGATCAGCGATTCGCCGGGAGCCGGCGCCAATTGGCCGCCCTTGTGGGCCTGGTGCAGCTTCTTGTGCAGCGGGGCGCTGGCCCTTAGCAGGTCGCTGGCCTGTTGCAACGCGCCCACCGGGTCGCTTGCATCGGTGGGGCGATAGCAGCCAGCCAGCAGTTGTTCGAGTGCCGGATCACCCTTGGCGCGACCCAGCAGCGCAGCAACCTCGGCATCCAGTTCGTCCGACGGGCCGGTATGACGGCGCCCGAACGGGAACACCACCAAGCGCAGCGCGCCACCGAGGAACCGATTGGGGAAGTTGTCGAGCAGGCGGTCCAGGGCTTTTTCGGCCTGGCCCAGGCTTTCTTCCATGGCCCAGCGCAACAGCGGCCGCAGGTACTCGGGCGAATCGAGATCGTGGTAGCGCTTGAGGGCTGCCGAACCCAGGTACAGGTTGCTCAATACGTCGCCAAGGCGCGCCGACAGGCGCTCACGGCGTTTCAGCTCGCCACCGAGCAGCATCATGCACAGGTCGGCCAGCAGGGCGAAGGCCGCCGCCTGGCGATCGAGTGCGCGAAAGTATCCCTGGCTCAATGCATCGCCGGGTGCCTTTTCAAAGCGCCCCAGGCCCAACCCAAGGACCAGCGTGCTGGCCGCGTTACCCACCGCGAAGCCCACATGCCTGAGCAGCAGGGCGTCGAACTCCTTGAGCGCCTGGTCGTGGTCTTCACGTGCTGCCAGGGCCATCTCCTTGAGCACGAACGGGTGGCAGCGAATCGCCCCCTGGCCAAAGATCATCAGGTTGCGCGAGAGGATGTTGGCGCCCTCGACGGTGATGAAGATCGGTGCCCCCTGCCAGCTGCGACCCAGGTAGTTGTTCGGGCCCATGATGATGCCCTTGCCCCCGTGCACGTCCATGGCGTGCTGGATGCATTCGCGCCCCCGTTCGGTAAGGTGGTACTTGAGGATCGCCGACAGCACCGAGGGTTTTTCACCCAGGTCCACCGCGTTGGCGGTGAGCATGCGTGCGCTGTCCATCAGCCAGGCATTGCCGCCGATGCGGGCCAGAGCCTCCTGAATGCCCTCGAACGCGGCCAGCGGTACGTTGAACTGCTCGCGCACCTGTGCGTACTGGCCCGTTACCAGGCTGGTGTACTTGGCGGCACCGGTACCGACTGCCGGCAAGGAGATCGAGCGTCCCACCGACAGGCAGTTCATCAGCATCATCCAGCCCTTGCCGAGCATCTCCTGCCCGCCAATCAGAAAACTCAGCGGGACGAACACGTCCTTGCCGCTGTTGGGGCCGTTCATGAACGCGGCGCCCAGCGGCAGATGGCGCTGACCGATCTCGACACCTGGGGTGTCGGTCGGGATGAGAGCCAGGCTGATACCCAGCTCCTCCTTGTCACCCAGCAGGTGATCGGGGTCGTAGGCCTTGAACGCTAGACCCAGCAGCGTCGCCACCGGGCCCAGGGTGATATAGCGCTTCTCCCAGTTCAGGCGCAGGCCCAGTACTTCCTCGCCCTGCCACTGGCCCTTGCAGATGACCCCGGTGTCGGGCATGGCGCCGGCGTCGGAGCCGGCCAGCGGACCGGTGAGGGCGAAGCACGGGATGTCGTCACCGCGGGCCAGGCGGGGCAGGTAATGGTTGCGTTGCTCGTCGGTGCCGTAGTGCAGCAGCAGTTCGGCCGGGCCGAGCGAGTTGGGCACCATCACCGTGGAGGCCAGGTCGCCGCTGCGGGTGGCCAGTTTCATCGCGACCTGTGAATGAGCGAAGGCGGAAAAGCCCTTGCCACCGTATTCCTTGGGAATGATCAGGGCAAAGAAGCCATGGGTCTTGATGTGCGCCCAGGCTTCGGCGGGAAGGTCCATGTCCTGGCCGATCTGCCAGTCGCTGACCATGGCGCAGAGCTCCTCGGTGGGCCCGTCGATGAAGGCTTGCTCTTCTGCGCTCAGTTGCACCTTGGGATAGGCCAGCAGGGTGTTCCAGTCGGGGCGGCCACTGAAGAGCTCGCCGTCCCACCAGACCGTGCCGGCATCGATGGCCTCGCGCTCGGTCTGCGACATCGGCGGCAAGGTTTTGCGAAACCAGCCGAACAGCGGGGCAGTCAGCCATTTGCGGCGCAGATCGGGCAGCACCAGGGGCACGGCAGTGGCCACCAGCAGCAGCCAGAAGATCGTCAACAGCCAGCCGGGGGCATGGCTGAATGCGCCCATCGCCACCAGGTAGACGGCAACCACGCCCAGTGCGGGCAGGGGGGCAACCCGCCGGTGCGCCAGGTAGGCAATACCGACCACCAGCACCACTAACCACAACAGCAACATATGCTTTCCTCCGTGAGCTCCAGAAATAGCTATCCGACAGAGCTTAGACCGCCTGTGCCAAACAACCCGTCAGAACAGTGACAGGACGTGACCTGTGGAAGTTCGCGTTTTCGGGCCGCGGGCCAGCGATTGTCAGCCTCGCCAGCTCGGGTAGACTGAGTGCCCACCGCCTATGTCAGGAGTCGTCATGCTGAAGATCTGGGGACGCAAGAACTCGTCAAACGTCAGGAAGGCGCTGTGGTGCGCCCAGGAGCTGGGCCTGGGTTACCAGTCGATCGATGCCGGTGGCGAGTTCGGCGTGGTCGACGAGCCGCACTACCGTGCCCTCAACCCCAACGGCCGGGTGCCGATGCTCGAGGATGGCGAGCTGGTGCTGTGGGAATCCAATACCATCGTTCGCTACCTGTGTGGCCGGTATGCCCCAAACACTGACTGGTACCCCGCCGACCCGGCGGCCCGGGCCAGCGCAGACAAGTGGATGGACTGGACCACGTCATCGCTGGCTACGCCATTTCGCCCGTTGTTCTGGGGCATCCTGCGTACCCCGTCTGACCAGCAGGACTGGGTGCAGATCAACGCCGCGCACAAGCAATGCGCCGAACTGCTGTCGATCGCCGATCAGGCCCTGGCCACGCAACCCTACCTGTCGGGGGAAGCGATCGGCATGGGCGACATCCCGCTGGGCTGCTTCGTGTATGCCTGGTTCGAGATGCCCATCGAGCGTCCGGAAATGAAGCACCTGCGTGCGTGGTACGAGCGCCTCAGGCAACGGCCGGCCTACCAGGCGGCGGTAATGACCGCGCTGACCTGAACCTGTCGATTACCCTGATAGTCAATATCGATACACTTCACTGTACTTGCGTGGCCTGGGCAAGCACCATGGCCACATTCGTCGCGGTCGGCCCTGTCTGACCGCCTGCCTTGTGAACCCTTCAACCTGGTGTGTAGACCTGCTATGAGTTCTGCTCTGTCCATTCGGCAGCTAACCAAGACCTACGGCAATGGCTTCCAGGCCCTCAAGGGCATCGACCTGGATGTCGCCGAAGGTGATTTCTTCGCCTTGCTCGGCCCCAATGGCGCCGGCAAATCCACCACCATCGGCATTCTCTCGACCCTGGTCAACAAGACCAGCGGCACGGTGAATGTGTTCGGCCATGACCTGGACCGAGAGCCAGCCGCGCTCAAGCGCTGCATCGGCGTGGTGCCCCAGGAGTTCAACTTCAATCAGTTCGAAAAGACCTTCGATATCGTCGTGACCCAGGCGGGTTACTATGGCATCCCGATGAAGGTGGCCAGGGAGCGCGCCGAGCAGTACCTGACCCAGCTGGGCCTGTGGGACAAGCGTGACGTGCCATCGCGCTCGCTGTCCGGCGGCATGAAGCGCCGCCTGATGATTGCCCGCGCGCTGATCCACGAACCGCGCCTGCTGATCCTCGACGAGCCTACCGCTGGCGTCGACATCGAGCTGCGCCGTTCGATGTGGAGCTTTCTGACCGAGCTCAACCAGAAGGGCATCACCATCATCCTGACCACCCACTACCTGGAAGAGGCCGAGCAGCTGTGCCGCAACATCGGCATCATCGACCACGGCACCATCGTGCAGAACACCAGCATGCGTCAGTTGCTGGGCACGTTGCATGTGGAGACCTTCCTGCTCGACCTCAAGCATGACCTGGCCCAGGCGCCGCAACTGGCCGGCTACCCGTGCCGGCTGATCACCCCGCACACCCTGGAAGTGCAGGTGGACAAGGACGTGGGCATCACCGCGCTGTTCGGCCAGTTGGCCCTGCAGAACATCGAGGTGCTGAGCCTGCGCAACAAGACCAATCGTCTCGAGGAGCTGTTCGTGTCCCTGGTGGAAAAAAACCTGGCGAAGGTGGCGGTATGAGTTCGGAACTGCGCGCCAACCTGGTTGCCCTCAATACCATCGTCTATCGAGAAGTGCGGCGGTTCACGCGGATCTGGCCGCAGACCCTGCTGCCCCCGGCGATCACCATGGTGCTGTACTTCGTGATCTTCGGGAACCTCATCGGCCGGCAGATCGGCGACATGGGTGGCTTCACCTATATGGAGTACATCGTGCCGGGCCTGATCATGATGTCGGTGATCACCAACTCCTACGGCAACGTGGTGTCGAGTTTCTTCGGCAGCAAGTTTCAGCGTTCGATCGAGGAGCTGATGGTGTCGCCGGTGTCGCCGCACACCATCCTCATCGGCTACACCCTGGGCGGCGTGCTGCGCGGGTTGGCGGTGGGAGTGATCGTGACCCTGCTGTCGCTGTTCTTCACCCATCTGCAGGTGCATCACCTGGGCGTGACGGTGCTGGTGGTGGTGCTGACCGCGACGATCTTCTCGCTGCTGGGCTTCATCAACGCAGTGTTTGCGCGCAACTTCGATGACATCTCGATCATCCCGACCTTCGTGCTCACGCCGCTGACGTACCTGGGTGGGGTGTTCTACTCCATCACCCTGCTGCCGCCATTCTGGCAGACCGTGTCGCTGGCCAACCCGGTGCTGCACATGGTCAACTCGTTCCGCTACGGCATCCTGGGCGTCTCGGACATCCGCATCGGCGTGGCCATCACCTTCATGCTGGTGGCCACCGCGGTGCTGTACATCGGCTGCGTGCGCCTACTGGTCAGCGGGCGAGGAATGCGCAGCTGATTTCTGCTTGCGCCTGCGCCACTGCCTGCCCACCCACCAGCGCCAGTAGAGCATGGTCAGGCAGTAGGCCAGCGCCCCCAGCAGCACGCCGCACACCACCGAGCCCAGCAGAAAGGGCTGCCACAGCGTCGACAGCTGGTCGGTGATCCATTCGAAGGTGAGTTCCTCAGGCAGCGTGCGTGGCGGTATCTGCATCAGCCATGCCCCCACCTGGTAGGTGCAGTAGAACACCGGCGGCATGGTGATGGGGTTGGTCAGCCACACCAGGCTGACGGCGATGGGCATGTTGCCACGCACCAGAACCGCCAGGCTGGCGGCCAGCAGCATCTGCATCGGGATAGGGATGAAGGCTGCGAAAAGGCCTACGGCCATGGCCCGTGCCACCGAATGGCGATTCAGGTGCCAGAGGTTGGGGTCGTGCAGCAGCCGGCCGAGAAAGCGTAAGGATTTATGTTCCCGAATGCTCGTCGGATCTGGCATGTAGCGTTTGAAAAGTCGACGCGGCATGTGGGCTCTCGGCGTTCTGAAGTGGCCAGTATGCACGGATTGTAAACAGCGCCAATTCAGACTTTGTGACAATTAATAAGCAAGGTGCGGGCCTGGGTGATCTAAGCCTCTGGGGTGAGATCTGCTCAGGAGCTTTACCCATGCGCACAAGGATGTTGGCGCTGGCCTTGGGGCTGTTGGCGCTCAACGTGCTACCTGCCTTGCCGTCGGTCGGCTGGCTCTGGGGCATCGGCATGACGGGAATGTTATGCCTGGTGTGTCGATGGGCAGTGCCCGGTCTGTTCCTGCTTGGTTTTGCCTGGGCCTGTTGCTCGGCGCAATGGGCGCTGGACGATCGACTGCGGCCCGAGCTGGAGGGGCGCACCCTGTGGCTGGAAGGTCGGGTAGTGGGCCTGGCGCAGCAGGGCCCACATTCGGTGCGTTTCGAGCTGGCCGAAGCCTCCTCGCGCCGCGCCCAGTTGCCGCAGCGGCTGAGCCTGAGCTGGTTTGGCGGGCCGCCGGTCAACAGTGGCGAGCGTTGGCGCCTGGCGGTGCAGCTGCAGCGCCCCTCCGGCCTGCTCAACCCCCATGGGCCTGACCAGGAAGCGGCCATGCTGGCTCGGCGAATCGGTGCCACCGGCCGCGTAAGGGCAGGTGAACGACTGGCCCCGGCCAGCCATGCGTGGCGTGATTCGGTGCGCCAGCGCCTGCTCGGGGCTCAGGCCCATGGGCGCGAAGGTGCGCTGGCGGCGCTGGTGCTGGGTGACGGCGGGGCGCTGGCACAGGAGGACTGGCAGGTGCTCCAGGCAACCGGCACGGTGCACCTGCTGGTGATTTCCGGTCAGCACATCGGCTTGCTGGCCGGTCTGGTGTACGGCCTGGTGGCCGGGTTGGCACGTGTGGGGGCATGGCCCAGGGCGCTGCCCTGGCTACCCTGGGCGTGCGGCCTGGCGTTTGCGGCGGCCCTGGCGTACGGCTTGATGGCGGGCTTTCAGGTACCGGTACGACGCGCCTGCATCATGCTGGCGGTGGTGCTGTTGTGGCGCCTGCGTTTTCGCCACCTTGGGGCCTGGATTCCCTTGCTGCTTGCCCTCAACGGTGTATTGCTGGTGGAGCCATTGGCCAGCCTGCAGCCGGGGTTCTGGCTGTCGTTCGCAGCGGTGGCGGTGCTGGTGTATGTGTTCGGCGGCCGGCTGGGGGCCTGGAACCCCTGGCTGGCATGGTGCCGGGCCCAATGGCTGATCGCGATCGGCCTGTTGCCGGTGCTGCTGGCGCTGGGGCTGCCGATCAGTCTCTCGGCACCGCTGGCCAATCTGGTTGCGGTGCCCTGGGTCAGTATCGCGGTGTTGCCCCTGGCGCTGGCCGGCACACTGCTGCAGGGGCTCCCGTTGCTGGGGGAGGCCCTGTTGTGGCTGGCTGGAGGATCGCTGGCAGCCTTGTTCTGGACACTGGCACAGGTGGCACATTGGCAACCGGCCTGGACACCGGTCGCCTTGCCGATATGGGCATGGTTGATGGTGGGCGGTGGCGCGGTACTGCTGCTGTTGCCGGGCGGGCTGCCGATGCGGGTGCTGGGCTGGCCCTTGCTGCTGCTGGCCGGCTGTGCGCCTCGCAACGAGATCGCCCATGGGCAACTGGAGGTGTGGCAGCTGGATGTCGGCCAGGGCCAGGCGTTTGTGCTGCGTACCCGTCACCATGCGATGCTGTATGACGCAGGCCCGGCCACCCGTGGCAGCGACCTGGGTGAGCGGGTGGTCGTGCCGACTCTGCGCAAGCTGGGGGTGCGCGAGCTGGACCTGGCGCTGATCAGCCATGCCCATGCCGACCATGCCGGCGGCGCTCTGGCGGTGCAGCGCAGCGTGCCGCTGGTGCGTGTGGTGGGCGGCGACCCGGATGAGCTGCCCGGGCAACTGCAGGCCCAGGCCTGCGCCAGTGGCGAGCAATGGCAGTGGGATGGCGTGCTCTTCAGCCTGTGGCGCTGGCAGCAGGCCGGCGACAGCAATCAGCGCTCCTGTGTGTTGCACGTGGATGCCGGCGGGGAAACCCTGCTGCTTACCGGTGACATCGATGCCCAGGCCGAGCGCGCCTGGCTGCGCGAGTCGACAGCCGGCCCGGTCGACTGGTTGCAGGCGCCCCATCATGGCAGCCGCACCTCGTCGAGCCAGGCCTTTCTCGAGCGAACCCGGCCACGGGGCGTGTTGATTTCGCGAGGGCGCCACAATGCATTCGGGCATCCGCACGCACAGGTGATGGCGCGTTACCAGGCGCTGGGTATCACCGTGCACGACAGCGCCCTGCACGGGGCGGTGCGCCTGGTGCTGGGCAGCTTTGGCCAGGCGGTCGGGCAACGCAGCCAGCGCCGCTTCTGGCGGGAGCCGACATGACGCTGTTCGGCCCCGTGGCCCCCTATGGTAAAGTGGCGGACTTTTTCGAGGGGGTCGCTACTGTGTGGGAATTGGTCAAGTCCGGTGGCTGGATGATGCTGCCGATCATTCTGAGTTCCATCGCTGCCATGGCTATCGTCGCCGAACGCCTGTGGACCCTGCGCGCCAGTCGTGTCACCCCGCCGCACCTGCTCGGCCAGGTGTGGCGCTGGATCAAGGACAAACAGCTCACCAGCGAGAAGCTCAAGACCCTGCGCGCCGACTCGCCGCTGGGCGAGATCCTGGCCGCAGGCCTGGCCAACTCCCGCCATGGTCGCGAAATCATGAAGGAGTGCATCGAGGAAGCCGCCGCCCGTGTCATCCACGAGCTGGAGCGCTACATCAACGCACTGGGCACCATCGCGGCCATGGCGCCGCTGCTGGGCCTGCTGGGCACCGTGCTGGGCATGATCGATATCTTCAGTGCCTTCACCGGGTCCGGCATGACCACCAATGCCTCGGTATTGGCGGGGGGGATCTCCAAGGCGTTGATCACCACTGCAGCCGGCCTGATGGTGGGTATCCCGGCAGTATTCTTCCATCGTTTTCTGCAACGGCGCATCGATGAGCTGGTGGTGGGCATGGAGCAGGAGGCCATCAAGCTGGTGGAAGTGGTCCAGGGGGACCGTGATGTCGACCTGAGCGAGGGCAAGGCGTGAAATTCCGGCGCAAGCCACGGGAGACCGTGGACATCAACCTCGCTTCGCTGATCGACGTGGTGTTCATCCTGCTGCTGTTTTTCGTGGTGACCACCACCTTCACCCGTGAAACCCAGTTGCGTGTCGAACTGCCCGAGGCGGTCAGCGGCGCTCCGGCGCCCGACACCGAGGCCAAGCAGCTGGAAATCACCATCAGCGCCGAAGGCGTGTACTCGGTCAACAACCACCTGTTGCCCAAGAGCGACCTGGGCACCCTGACCGAGGCCCTGCAGAAGGAATCACAGGGCGACACCAAGATGCCGCTGTCGATCAGCGCTGACGGCAAGACTCCGCACCAGGCCGTGGTCACCGCCATGGATGCCGCTGGCAAGCTCGGCTTCAGCCAGTTGCGCATGACCACGGTCGAGGCCGCCCAGGGGACACCTTGATGGCGCTTGCCGATCGCCTGTTGCATGCCTGGTATGCCGGCCACCCGGCATTGGTATTGTTGCGCCCGCTCGAGGCCCTGTATCGCCGGGTGGTGCGGGGCAAGCGCGAGCGTTTTCTGGCCGGGCAGGGCGACATCTATCGCGCACCGGTGCCGGTGCTGGTGGTGGGCAACATCACCGTGGGTGGCACCGGCAAGACCCCGCTTATCCTGTTTCTGATCGAGCACTGTCGCCAGCGCGGCCTGCGCGTGGGGGTGGTCAGCCGAGGCTATGGGGCCACTGCGCCGCAACTGCCGTGGCGCGTGCGTGCCGATCAACCGGCCGAACAGACCGGTGACGAACCCTTGCTGATCGTGCAGCGCACCGGCGTGCCGCTGATGATCGACCCCGATCGCAGCCAGGCCGTGCGGGCCTTGCTCGACGCCGAGCCGCTGGACCTGATCCTGTGCGACGACGGCATGCAGCACTACCGCCTGGCGCGTGATCTCGAGCTGGTGCTGATCGACGCGGCCCGCGGCCTCGGCAATCGCCGCTGCCTGCCTGCCGGGCCGCTGCGTGAGCCGGAGGAGCGCCTGGATGAAGTGGACGCCGTGCTCTACAACGGCGCCCTCAGCGACCGTGACGATGGCTTTGCCTTCACCCTGGCCCCTACGGCACTGGTCAACCTGCGCAGCGGCGAGCGCCGAGGCCTGGAGCATTTTGCGCCGGGCCAGGCATTGCACGCGGTGGCCGGCATCGGCAACCCTCAGCGATTTTTCAACACCCTGCAGGGGCTGGGCTGGCAGCCTGTGCCGCATGCGTTTGCCGACCATGCGGCGTACAACGCCCAGGCCCTGAGCTTCACCCCGTCATTGCCGCTGGTCATGACTGAGAAGGATGCGGTGAAATGCCGTGCTTTCGCCGCCGATGACTGGTGGTATCTTGCGGTCGACGCACTGCCTTCGCCGGCCTTCGTGGCCTGGCTCGACGCGCAGCTGGCGCGTCTGCTGCCCGGGCCTCGCCAGCCCTGACATTTTCTTTTTCCGGCCACAGGCCTGAGGAATATCCATGGACACCAAATTGCTCGACATCCTTGCTTGCCCGATCACCAAAGGCCCGCTCAAGCTTAGCGCCGACAAGACCGAGCTGATCAGCAAGGGGGCCGGCCTGGCGTACCCGATTCGTGACGGTATCCCGGTGATGCTCGAGAGCGAAGCCCGAACCCTGACCGATGACGAGCGCCTGGACAAATGAGCCTGGATTTCACCGTTGTGATTCCAGCACGCCTGCGCTCCACCCGTCTACCGGGCAAGCCATTGCTGTCGATTGCCGGCAAGCCGATGGTGCAGCACGTCTGGGAGCAGGCGCGCAGAAGCAGCGCCACCCGCGTGGTGATTGCCACCGATGACCCGAGCATCGTCGCTGCATGCCAGGGGTTTGGCGCCGAGGTGCTGCTGACCCGTGAGGACCACCAGTCGGGCACCGACCGCCTGGCCGAAGTCGCCACCCAGCTGGGCCTGTCGGCAGATGCGATCGTGGTCAATGTGCAGGGTGACGAGCCGTTGATTCCCCCGGCGATCATCGACCAGGTGGCGGCCAACCTGGCGGCGCATCCTGAAGCGGGCATTGCCACGCTGGCCGAGCCGATCGAAGACGTCGAAGTGCTGTTCAACCCCAATGCGGTCAAGGTGAGCACCGACCGCAACGGCCTGGCCCTGACCTTCAGCCGTGCGCCCTTGCCGTGGGCGCGTGATGCGTTTGCCCAGAGCCGCGAGCAATTGCCGGCGGGTGTGCCTTATCGCCGGCATATCGGCATGTACGCCTATCGCGCAGGCCTGTTGCAGGACTTCGTCGCCTGGGGCCCGTGCGGCCTGGAGCAGACCGAGTCGCTGGAGCAGTTGCGTGCGCTGTGGAATGGCGTGCGCATCCACGTGGCCGATGCCTTGCAGGCGCCGCCTGTGGGCGTCGACACACCTGAAGACCTGGAGCGCGTTCGGCGCTTGCTGGAGGCCTGATGCGCGTCCTGTTCGTATGCCTGGGCAACATCTGCCGCTCGCCGACGGCCGAGGGCGTGTTGCGCCATCAGTTGAAGCTGGCAGGCCTCGAGGATCAGGTCGAAGTGGCCTCGGCGGGTACGGGAGACTGGCATGTGGGCAAGCCGCCCGACAGCCGAACCCGCCGCGCTGCGCTGGCGCGCGGCTACGACCTGTCCGCACAGCGTGCACAGCAGGTGAGCGCGCAGGACTTCAGCCGGTACGACCTGATCCTGGCAATGGACACCAGCAATCTCGGCCACCTCAAGGCGCTGCAACCGTCTGCCGGTACCGCCGAACTGGACCTGTTCCTGCGCCGCTACGAGGGTGAGCTGGATGAAGTGCCCGACCCTTACTACGGCGGCGAAGAGGGCTTCGAACAGGTGCTTGATCTCATTGAGCTGGCTTGTAGCAAGCTGGTGGTCGAGCTGAAGGGCCGGCTATGAGCGTGCAGGTGCAATCGCAGGTTTCACTCAAGCCTTACAACACCTTCGGAATCGAAGTGAAGGCGCAGTATTTCGCCCAGGCACACAACGATGACGAAGTGCGCCAGCTGCTGGCGCACGCAGCCGAACAGCACCTGCCGGTGCTGGTGATCGGTGGCGGCAGCAACCTGCTGCTGACTGCCGATATCCAGGCGCTGGTGCTGCGCATGGCCAGTGTCGGTGTGCGGATACTGTCGGATGATGGCCAACGCGTGGTGGTCGAGGCAGAGGCGGGTGAGCCCTGGCATCCCTTCGTGCAGTGGACCCTGGCCCAGGGACTGTCGGGGCTGGAAAACCTCAGCCTGATCCCCGGTACCGTCGGGGCGGCGCCGATGCAGAACATCGGCGCCTATGGCGTGGAGATCAAGGACGTGTTTGCCGGGCTTACGGCACTGGATCGGGAAACCGGCCAGTTGCACGAGTTCGCGCTGGAACAGTGTGATTTTGCCTACCGTGACAGTGTGTTCAAGCGTAATCCCGGGCGCTGGCTGATCCTGCGGGTTCGCTTCGTGCTCAATCGCGCCGAGCACCTGCACCTGGACTATGGCCCGGTACGCCAGCGGCTGAGTGAGCAGGGCATCGGTCAGCCGACCGCACAGAATGTCAGCGATGCCATCTGCAGCATTCGTCGCGAGAAACTGCCAGACCCGGCCGAGCTGGGCAATGCCGGAAGCTTCTTCAAGAACCCGGTGGTGAGCGCCGAGCTGGCGCAGCGCGTGCGCGAGGCGTATCCGGATGCGGTAGGTTATCCACAGGCCGATGGTCAGGTAAAGCTGGCGGCGGGGTGGTTGATCGAGCAGGCGGGCTGGAAGGGGTTTCGCGAGGGCGATGCCGGGGTGCACCGTTTGCAGTCGCTGGTGCTGGTGAACTACGGGCAGGCCAGTGGCAAGCAGTTGCATGCGCTGGCGCAGCGGATTCAGGCTGATGTGCTGGCGCGCTTCGGCGTCGCGCTGGAGATGGAACCCAACTTGTATTGACTGGGCGGCTTGTTTGCTGGCAGCGCCGATTCCTGCGGATTCGGCGTTGTCGGTGACACATCCACCACCAGGCATCAGGCAATAAAAAGCCCCGCCAGTTTGCACTGGCGGGGCTTTTTAATGGCCGTTGTCCCGTCCTGAATAAGGTTTACACCTCCCATCCCGAATTTCCGGAGAGTCAGATGGAGCAAGGTGTAAAGCGCACACAGCGTG
>NZ_JAMYBY010000016.1:0-134656 GCF_024126555.1 Pseudomonas sp. VE 267-6A | reverse complement strand
ACGCTGTGTGCGCTTTACACCTTGCTCCATCTGACTCTCCGGAAATTCGGGATGGGAGGTGTAAACCTTATTCAGGACGGGACACAACCAATGAAAAAGCCGACCCTGAGGTCGGCTTTTTGTTGGCCAGGGTAATCGCTACCCCGCCCTGCGTAGCAACCACACCCCCGCCAGCGCACAGATTGCCGCCGGGATCACCACCGCCAGCAGCGGCGGGAAGCCGAACACCTGGCTCGAAGGGCCCAGCAGGTCCTGGGCGATGCGGAACACGAAGCCCACCAGCACCCCGGTGAACACCCGCTGGCCCAGCGTCACCGAACGCAGCGGGCCGAAGATGAACGACACCGCCATCAGGACCAGCGCCGCCGTGACCACCGGTTGCAGCACCTTGGTCCAGAACGCCAGCCAGTAGCGCGCGTTGTTCAGGCCCTGGTCGGAGAGGTAGTGAATGTAGTCCCACAGCCCGCTGATCGACAGCGACTCGGGCGCCAGTACCACGGTGCTGAGCAGCTCGGGGGTCAGGGCGACGTCCCAGCGCTCCTCGGCATTGTGGATGACTTCGGTGTGGTCCCCACGGAAGTGCGTGGTGGTCACGTCGGTCAGTTCCCAGTGGCCCTGGGTGTATTGCGCCCTGCGCGCAAAGCTGGAGGTCTGCATGTGACGCTCGTTGTCGAAGCGATAACGCGTCACGCCCAGCAACAGCCCATTGGGCTGCACGGTGTTGATGTGCACGAACTCTTCGCCCTGGCGGTGCCACAGGCCGCGCTTGGAGCTTTGCGCCTCACCGCCACCCTGCGCCAGCGAACGGTCGGCCTGGGCCTTGTTCTCGGTCACGGGTGCCAGGTACTCGCCCATCAGCACGCCGATCAGCATCAGTACCAGCATCGGCTTCATGACCGCCCACACGATGCGCCCGATGGACACGCCGGCAGCGCGCATGATGGTCAGTTCGCTGCTGCTGGCCAGGCTGCCCAGGCCGATCAGGCAGCCGATAAGCGCGGCCATCGGCAGCATGTCGTACAGGCGCCGTGGCGCGGTCAGCAGCACGTAGTTGCCCGCGTCCCACAAGGTGTAGGTATCGCTGATGTCGCCCATCTCGTCGATGAAGGCGAACAGCGACGCCAGGCCGAGGATGATCCCCAGCACGGCGAGGATGGCCATGAACACGCTCTGGCCGATGTAGCGATCGAGTTTAGCCACGGGCCACCTCCGCACGACGGCTGGCGCGCTTGAGGCGCAGCGGCTCCCAGAACATCAGGCCCAGGCCGATCAGCAGGAACAGCCCATGCACCGGCCACAGGCCCAGGCCGATCGGCAACTTGCCTTTCTCCAGGGCGCCGCGGGCGGCAATCAGAATCGTCAGGTAAGCCATATACAGAAGGATCGCCGGCAGCAGCTTGAGGAAACGGCCCTGGCGCGGGTTGACCCGCGACAGCGGCACCGCCATCAGGGTCACGATGAACACCAGCAGCGGCAGCGACAGGCGCCACTGCAGTTCGGCACGCTCGCGCAGCCCGGTACTGCCGATCAGTTCGGACGTCGGGATGGCCTCGCGCTCGGTGACTTCCTGGCTGACCTCCGGCTTGGGCAGCAGCACACCGTAGGTGTCGTACTTGATGGCGCGGTAATCGGCCTGGCCCGGGTTGCCGTCGTAGCGGTAGCCGTTTTCAAGGATCAGGTAGCGGTTGCCGTCGGCCTGCACTTCCTGACGGCCCTTTTCGGCCACCAGCACGGAGATGCCACGGTCCTTGCTCTTGTCCTGGGACAGGCGCTTCTCGGAAATGAACACGCCAGCCAGCTTTGAACGGTCATCCGACAGCTGCTCGGTGTACGTGACCCGCGAACCGTCGCGCAGGTTCTGGAAGCGGCCCGGCACCAGGGTGTCGAACTCGGTCAGCGCATCCTGCTGGTTGATGATCTGCGATACCTGGGTCACGCCCTGGGGCGCCAGGCTCAGGCTCAGCCAGGCTACCAGCACCGCGATCAGTGCAGCCGGCATCAGGGTCATGCCCAGCAGGCGCTGCTGGCTCATGCCGGTTGCCGAGAGCACGGTCATCTCGCTTTCCAGGTACAGCCGGCCGTAGGCCAGCAGGATGCCCAGAAACAGGCCCAGCGGCAGGATCAGTTGCAGAAAGCCCGGCAGGCGGTAGCCCATGATCAGGAACAGTACGCCCGGATCGAGCATGCCCTGGGCCGCCTGGGCCAGGTATTTGATGAAGCGCCCGCTCATGATGATGACCAGCAGCACAGCGCTGACGGCACTCAAGGTCACCAGGACCTCGCGGGACAGATAACGGAAGACGATCAAACCAGACACTCCTGGGTTGTCAGGCTCGGACAGCCGAACAAGGGAAAACGTTGCAACCAAGATAGTCGCCCGCCCGCCAAAGGCGAACCCGGACAAAAGTGCGCGCATTATCCTGTGAATGGCCGTGCCTGTCACTTGGCGCCGTGCAAAGCTTCATCTCGGGGTTGTCAGCGCGCCCGCCGCAGGCTCAAACTGGGCGCTTTCTGACTGGCCCGCCACGGCGCGCCAGGCCGCTTCGAGCGCCTGCACCGCCAGCGCGCACTGACAGTTCATTCGGGGACCCTGACATGGAATTGGTTGTAAAAAGCGTAGCCGCAGCATCCTTGAAAACCGCCACCCTGGTACTGAGCGTGGGTGAAGGCCGCACACTGGGCGCTACCGCCAAGGCCGTGGACGACGCCAGCAACGGCGCCCTGAGCGCAGTGCTCAAGCGCGGCGACCTGGCCGGCAAGGTCGGCCAGACCCTGCTGCTGCAAGGCCTGGCCGGGGTCAAGGCCGAGCGCGTATTGCTGGTGGGGACCGGCAAGGACGCCCTTGCCGACCGCGCCTGGCGCAAGCTGGCGGGCAGCGTGCTCAACGTGCTCAAGGGCCTGGCTGGCAGCGATGCGGTGCTGGCACTGGACGACGTTGCCGTGACCGGCCGCGATGCCAACTACGGCAAGGTACGCCTGCTGGCCGAGAGCCTGCTCGATGGTCAATATGTATTCGATCATTACAAGAGCAAGAAGGCCGAGCCGATCGCCCTGAAGAAGATCACCCTGCTCAGCGACAAGGCCGGCCTGGCCGAGGTGGAGCGCGCCGTCAAGCACGCCACCGCCATCGCCAACGGCATGGGCTTCACCCGCGACCTGGGCAACCTGCCGCCGAACATCTGCCACCCAAGCTACCTGGCCGAACAGGCCAAGGCGCTGGGCAAGGAGTTCAAGGGCCTCAAGGTCGAGGTGCTGGACGAGAAGAAGATCAAGGACCTGGGCATGGGCGCGTTCTACGCCGTGGGCCAGGGCAGCGATCAGCCGCCACGCCTGATCGTGCTCAGCTACCAGGGCGCCGCCAAGAAGAGCGAGAAGCCTTACGTACTGGTGGGCAAGGGCATCACCTTCGACACCGGCGGCATCAGCCTCAAGCCCGGTGCCGGCATGGATGAAATGAAGTACGACATGGGCGGTGCAGCCAGCGTGTTCGGCACCCTGCGTGCCGTGCTCGAACTCAAGCTGCCGATCAACCTGGTGTGTGTACTGGCCTGTGCCGAGAACATGCCCAGCGGTGGCGCCAGCCGTCCGGGCGACATCGTCACCACCATGAGCGGGCAGACCGTCGAAATCCTCAACACCGACGCCGAAGGCCGCCTGGTGCTGTGCGACGCACTGACCTACGTGGAGCGCTTCAAGCCGCAGGCAGTGATCGACATCGCCACCCTGACCGGCGCCTGCATCGTCGCCCTGGGCAGCCATACCTCGGGCCTGATGGGCAACGACGACGAACTGATCGGCCAACTGCTGGACGCCGGCAAGCGTGCCGACGACCGCGCCTGGCAACTGCCGCTGTTCGACGAATACCAGGAGCAGCTCGACAGCCCGTTCGCCGACATCGCCAACATCGGCGGCCCGAAGGCGGGCAGCATTACCGCCGGCTGCTTCCTGTCGCGCTTTGCCAAGGCCTACCACTGGGCCCACCTGGACATCGCCGGCACGGCCTGGACCAGCGGCGGCAAGGACAAGGGCGCCACTGGCCGCCCGGTACCGCTGCTGACCCAATACCTGCTCGACCGCGCTAACGCATGAGGCGCCGCCCACCGGCCGCGCTGCAAGGCGTAGCCGGTGGGCCACCCCACCATGAGCAAAGTCGACTTCTATATCCTGCCCAGCCCCGCGCCTGCCGCTCGGCTGGATTTCGCCTGCAAGCTGTGCGAAAAGGCCTGGCGCCTTGGGCACCGCGTGTACCTCAACTGCAGCGATGCGGCCCAGCGCGACGAGCTGGATGCGCGGCTGTGGGCGTTCAAGGGCGAGGCCTTCGTGCCCCACAGCGCGCTCGAGGACGACCCGCACGGCGCGGTGGCGCTGGGGGTCGGTGACGACCCGGGCGATCATCAGGACCTGCTGGTCAATCTCGACCTGAAGGTACCCGGTTTTGCCGCACGCTTTGCCCGCATTGCCGAGATCGTGGTGGAGGAGCCGGCCATTCGTGCGGCGGCGCGGGAGAGTTTCCGTTTCTACCGTGAACAGGGCTATGCTCTGCAAGACCACCGTTTACAGCGACTCTGATGATGGACAAACCTGCCCCCATGCCAAAACCTGCGCATTTGCTGGACGATCTGGAGTCGATTCGCCAGTTGCTGGGTGACGATGCCCTGGAACCGCCACTGCTGACCGAGACCGTCGAGGAGCAGATACCGTTGCTGCTCGAGCCGGCCGAACCGGCAGCGCGGGCCCCGGTGGCTGCCGAGCCGGCTGCCGAGCCCGACCCGCAGGCGCGCCGCCAGGACACCCTGCTGCACCTGGACAGCGAACTGCGCGCGGCGGCGCAGTTGATCATGCAGGATGTGATCAAGGACTTTACCCCGCATATCGAGAACGAGATCAAGCGGCGCCTGGATGCCCGCCTGGAGCGGTTGTTGAACTCACGCTCGTAATCAAAAACGGGGGGGCGAGCCTTTGGCTCGCTTCGCCGGCAAGGCCGGCTCCTACGCGAAGAATTCCCCACAGTTTTTTGCCCCACTCCCGCACCTCACGCTACGCCCCGGCCCTTATCCCCGCTATACTTCTCGGCTTTCCTGAATAAATGCCATAGGGTCCCGCCGCGCATGGATAAGACCTACCAGCCGCACGCCATTGAAACTTCCTGGTACAACACCTGGGAGTCAGAGAATTATTTCGCCCCGCAAGGCGCGGGCGATTCGTACACCATCATGATCCCGCCGCCGAACGTGACCGGCAGCCTGCACATGGGTCACGGCTTCAACAACGCGATCATGGACGCCCTGATCCGTTTTCGCCGCATGCAGGGTCGCAACACCCTGTGGCAACCAGGCACCGACCACGCCGGCATCGCCACGCAGATGCTGGTGGAGCGTCAACTGGAGGCCAAGGGCCAGAACCGTCACGACCTGGGCCGCGACAAATTCCTCGAGAAAGTCTGGGAATGGAAGGATCAGTCCGGTGGCAACATCAGCCGCCAGATCCGCCGCCTGGGCTCGTCGGTAGACTGGAGCCGCGAGCGCTTCACCATGGACGACGGCCTGTCCGAAGCGGTCAAGGAAGCCTTCGTGCGCCTGCATGAAGATGGCCTGATCTACCGCGGCAAGCGCCTGGTCAACTGGGACACCAAGCTGCACACGGCGATCTCCGACCTCGAAGTGGAAAGCCACGACGAGAAAGGCCATCTGTGGAACCTGCGCTACCCGCTGGCCGACGGTGCCACCACGGCCGACGGCAAGGACCACCTGGTGGTCGCCACCACCCGTCCGGAAACCCTGCTCGGCGACGCCGCCGTGGCCGTCAACCCGAACGACGAGCGCTACCAGGCGCTGATCGGCAAGTTCGTCAAGCTGCCGCTGGTCGGTCGCCTGATCCCGATCATCGCCGATGACTACTGCGACCCCGAATTCGGCACCGGCTGCGTGAAGATCACCCCGGCCCACGACTTCAACGACTACGAAGTCGGCAAGCGCCACAACCTGCCGCTGCTCAACATCTTCGACAAGAACGCCGCGGTGCTGCCGGCAGCCCAGGTGTTCAACCTCGACGGCAGCCTGAACGAAAGCCTGGACGCCAGCCTGCCTGCCGCCTACGCCGGCCTCGACCGCTTCGTGGCGCGCAAGCAGATCGTTGCCGACCTGGATGCCGCAGGCCTGCTGGTCAGCGTCGACGACCACGCCTTGAAAGTGCCCAAGGGCGACCGCTCCGGCACCATCATCGAGCCATGGCTGACCGACCAGTGGTACGTGTCGACCAAGCCGCTGGCCGAGCCTGCGATCGCCGCCGTCGAAGACGGCCGCATCCAGTTCGTGCCCAAGCAGTACGAGAACATGTACTTCTCCTGGATGCGCGACATCCAGGACTGGTGCATCAGCCGCCAGCTGTGGTGGGGCCACCGCATTCCGGCCTGGTACGACGTGTCGGGCAAGGTCTATGTGGGGCGCAGCGAAGAAGAAGTGCGCGCCAAGCACCAGCTGGGCGACGACGTGGTCCTGAACCAGGACAACGACGTGCTCGACACCTGGTTCAGCTCGGGCCTGTGGACCTTCTCCACCCTGGGCTGGCCGCAGCAGACCGAATTCCTCAAGACCTTCCACTCCACCGACGTGCTGGTGACCGGTTTCGACATCATCTTCTTCTGGGTTGCCCGGATGATCATGTTGACCATGCACCTGGTGAAGAACGAGGACGGTACCCCGCAGGTGCCGTTCAAGACCGTGTACGTGCATGGTCTGGTTCGTGATGGCCAGGGCCAGAAGATGTCCAAGTCCAAGGGCAACGTGCTCGACCCGCTGGACATCGTCGACGGCATCACCCTGGACGCGCTGCTGGAGAAACGCACCAGCGGTCTGATGCAGCCCAAGCTGGCCGACAAGATCGCCAAGCAGACCAAGGCCGAGTTCCCCGAAGGCATCGCCAGCTACGGCACCGATGCCCTGCGCTTCACCTTCTGCTCGCTGGCGTCCACCGGTCGCGACATCAAGTTCGACATGGGCCGCGTCGAAGGCTATCGCAACTTCTGCAACAAGATCTGGAACGCCGCGCGCTACGTGCTGGACAAGGGCGAGGACTGCGGCCAGAACGGCGAGGCCTACGAGCTGTCGCTGGCCGACCGCTGGATCATCTCGCAGCTGCAGCGCACCGAAGCCGAAGTGACCCGCCAGCTGGACCAGTTCCGCTTCGACCTGGCCGCCCAGGCGCTGTACGAGTTCATCTGGAACCAGTACTGCGACTGGTACCTGGAGCTGTCCAAGCCGGTACTGTGGGACGAGAACGCACCGGTCGAACGCCAGCGCGGCACCCGTCGCACCCTGGTCCGCGTGCTGGAAGTGGCGCTGCGCCTGGCGCACCCGTTCATGCCGTTCATCACCGAGGAAATCTGGCAGCGCCTGGCGCCGCTGGCCGGTATCGAAGGCAAGACCATCATGCTGCAGCCGTGGCCGGTGGCCAACGAAAGCCGCATCGATGAAGCGGCCGAAGGCGATATCGAGTGGCTCAAGGAACTGATGCTGGGCGTGCGCAACATCCGTGGCGAAATGAACATCGGCCCGGGCAAGCCATTGCAGCTGTTCCTCAAGAACGCCAGTGCCGAAGACGTGCGTCGCCTGCAGGAAAACGAGGCACTGCTCAAGAAGCTGGCCAAGATCGAATCCTTCACCGTGCTGGGCGAGCAGGACGAGGCGCCGCTGAGCGCCACCGCCCTGGTCGGTGACCTGCAGGTGCTGGTGCCGATGGCCGGGCTGATCGACAAGGATGCCGAGCTGGCGCGTCTGAACAAGGAAATCCAGCGCCTGCAAGGCGAAGTGCAGCGGGTGGGCGGCAAGCTGTCCAACCCGGCGTTCGTCGACAAGGCGCCGCCTGCGGTGATCGACAAGGAGCGCGCCAAGCTGGCCGAGGCCGAACAGGCCCTGGCCAACTTCACCGAGCAGCATGCGCGGATTGCCGCCTTGTAATACTCACTGACTGTAGGAGCCGGCCTTGCCGGCGAAGCAGGCGACACTGCCCTGCTACCTGCACTGGCAAGGCTGCGCCTTGCATCGCCGGCAAGGCCGGCTCCTACAGGGGGCCCGTCTTGCCGGCGTTTTTTATGGGATTTTCATGACCACACCCAACAAACCCACCCTGCACCCGCGCAACCGCCACCAGGGTCGCTACGACTTCCCGCAACTGATCAAGAGCAGCCCCGAGCTGGGCCGCTTCATGATCACCAACCCCCACGGCAAGCCGAGCATCGATTTCGCTAACCCCGAGGCAGTGCGCGTGTTCAACCGCGCCCTGCTCAAGGCCCAGTACGGCATCCAGCACTGGGACATCCCGGCCGACTACCTGTGCCCGCCCATACCCGGCCGCGCCGACTACCTGCATGGCCTGGCCGACCTGCTGGCCACCGACAACGATGGCGAGATTCCGCGGGGTGCGATGATCCAGGCACTGGATGTGGGGGTCGGGGCCAACTGCATCTATCCGCTGCTGGGTCACGTCGACTACCGCTGGCGCTTCCTGGGCTCGGACATCGACCCGGTGGCCCTGGGCGCCGCCAAGGCCATCGTGCAGGCCAACGGGCTGGGCAAGGTCATCAGCCTGCGCCAGCAGGGCAATGCGCGGCAGATCCTCGCCGGCCTGCTCAAGAGCGACGAACGCTTCGACGTCACCCTGTGCAACCCGCCCTTCCACGCCTCGCGTGACGAAGCCACCCGTGGCAGCCAGCGCAAATGGCGGGCGCTGGGCAAGGCCGACCCCAAGCGCAAGCTGCCGGTACTGAACTTTGGCGGGCAGAACAACGAGCTGTGGTGCGAGGGCGGTGAAATCCGCTTTGTCAGCCAGCTGGTGAATGAAAGCGTGGCCCTGGGCCAGCAGGTGCTGTGGTTCAGCAGCCTGGTGT
This sequence comes from Pseudomonas sp. VE 267-6A, assembly GCF_024126555.1. NCBI lineage: Bacteria > Pseudomonadati > Pseudomonadota > Gammaproteobacteria > Pseudomonadales > Pseudomonadaceae > Pseudomonas > Pseudomonas sp. VE 267-6A. Next base: position 125,772 of record NZ_JAMYBY010000016.1, on the reverse strand, counting down.
CGAAGGCATCGAACCTGCCGGGTATCGAGGCGGCCCTGAACAAGGCCGGCGCAGTAGAGCACCGCGTGCTGGAGATGGGCCAGGGGCAGAAGCAGAGCCGCCTGGTGGCCTGGACCTTCCAGACACCTCAGGCGCGCGCAGCGTGGCGCCAGCTGCGCTGGACGAAACCCGCCCCCTAGGGGCATGCGCAGCACCCACAAAAAAACCGCGCCTGGCTCGCACCGGACGCGGTTTTCAGAAGCTGTTTACAATTACTTGTTTACAGCGTCGGTCAGCACTTTGGCTGGAACGAACTTGACGACTTTCTTGGCAGCGATTTCGATGGCTGCGCCAGTCGAAGGGTTACGACCGGTACGGGCAGGACGCTCGGTGATCTTCAGCTTGCCGATACCCGGCAGGGTGATTTCGCTGCCATTTTCCAGTTGATCAGCAACGATCTGGCCCAGTTGCTCCAGAGCGTTACGCGCGGTGGTTTTCGGCGCGTCGATAGCTTCGGCGATATCGGCGATCAGTTGGTCTTTGGTCAATGCCATGGTGGTGTTCCTTCCCTATCAAATTCAGTTGGTTTGCAGAGTGCAGCGTCAGCCATCGGCCCAGACCCGCGAGTCTTCGGCGGTCCGGGGTATATCCATTGCCAATCGCGTATGTAGATACACAAAAATGCGTTTGGTTCGACGTGACATCAGCGGTCTGCCAGCAATGCGCCACACGCGGTGCGCAAGACCGGGCAAAACTACCACACGAAGCGATAAATATCCGCCTCCCACAGGCCAAATGTTCTGGTTTTTCGGGGGTTTGCAGCAAATTTCGCAAAAAATCGCACAAAAAATGAACAACCCTTGCGTCGACACACATCCATACCCTGCTCAAGCCCCCGGCTGGGTTACACTTGGCCGCTTTGCAGCGCCGTATGTCGCGCCCTATTTTCAGCCGAGAATCCCATGCCGATCCGTCATTGCATCGTCCACCTGATCGACAAGAAACCCGATGGCAGCCCTGCCGTGCTGCACGCACGCGACTCGGAACTGGCCGAGTCGACCGCCATCGAGAACCTGCTGGCCGACCTCAACGACAGCTACAACGCCAAACAGGGCAAAGCCTGGGGCCTGTTCCACGCCGAGTCCGGCGCCCATCCGTTCAGCGGCTGGCTGAAGGAGTACCTGGATGAAGGCAAGACCTTCACCGCCTTCAGCCGCGTGGCCGTCGAGCACCTGCAGAAACTGATGGAAGAGTCGAACCTGTCCACCGGTGGCCACGTACTGTTCGCCCACTACCAGCAAGGCATGACCGACTACCTGGCCATCGCCCTGCTGCACCACAGCGAAGGTGTGGCGGTGAACGCCGACCTGGACGTGACCCCCTCGCGCCACCTGGACCTGGGCCAGCTGCACCTGGCTGCTCGCATCAACATCTCCGAGTGGCAGAACAACAAGCAGTCCAAGCAGTACATCTCGTTCATCAAGGGCAAGAACGGCAAGAAGGTCTCGGAGTACTTCCGCGACTTCATCGGCTGCCAGGAAGGCGTCGACGGCCCGGGAGAGACCCGCACTCTGCTCAAGGCCTTCAGCGACTTCGTCGAGAGCGAGGACCTGCCCGAGGAAGCCGCCCGCGAAAAGACCCAGACCCTGGTCGAGTACGCCACCAGCCAGACCAAGGCAGGCGAGCCGGTGACCCTGAGCGAGCTGTCGGAACTGATCGACGAGGACCGCCCGCGGGCCTTCTATGACCATATCCGCAACAAGGACTACGGCCTGTCGCCGGAGATCCCGGCCGACAAGCGCACCCTGAACCAGTTCCGCCGCTTCACCGGCCGCGCCGAGGGCCTGTCGATCAGCTTCGAGGCACACCTGCTGGGCTCGAAGATCGAGTACGACGAAGAGGCTGGCACCCTGATCATCAAGGGCCTGCCCACCCAGCTCACCGATCAGCTCAAGCGTCGCAAGGACTGAGCCCCGTCCAGGAGGCCACCAGTGCCTCCTTGGCCGACTTGCGCAGCTTCTTCACCAGGCGTTCCTGGCGCAGCGCCTCAGCCTTGTCCGGCCAGGCTTCCACATACACCAGCGCCACTGCCGGGCTGGTGCTGAAGTAACGCGCACCGCGGCCGCTCTGATGCGCATTGAAACGGCGCTCGGGGTTGTCACTGATGCCGCAGTACAACGAACCGTTGGCGGTGCGTACCAGATAGACATACCAGGGTTTGCGAGAGGTGGGGGTTTCGGTCACGGGCATCTGCGTACAGGGGTGAAGGCGACAGCTTACCCCGTCAACGCCCGGCCTGAAATGCGCTCAGGCCTTTTGCCGCCTGTTGGCGAATCTTGCCCTGTACCAGCGGTGTCCAGCCCAGCAGCAGGCCCTTGGTACCCAGCGCCTGGCGGGCCCAGCGCCACAGGTCGAAATGATCGTGATGCTCGACGATCAACCCGTCGCGGATCACGAAACGTGCCTGAATGTCGTTGACCACCACGCGACCGGTCTGGCTGAACAGGTAGGTGGCCACCCAGTGCGCAGTGGCGCTGCGCTCGTCGGCGCGCACGCTGTCGAAGGTCAGGGAGAAATCCTTGGCGCGACTGGCGAGCATGCGCCACATGTCGGCGGCGTCCTTGCCACGCAGGGTACCGAAGGCCGGGTCGCTGAACACCACCTCGGGGCTGTAGCAGGCGACCATGGCCTCGGCGTCGAGGCGCTGGAAGGCCTGGTAGAAACGTGTGATCAGCGCGATGTTGGCGTCGCTCATGGGCGCGGTCCATTACAGGGGAACGGACGTGAACGATAGGCCGAGTGATGGCTGAAAGCTACGGGTATATACGGTGCGAATGATGTGCCCCATCGCAGGTCAGGCCCGCTCCCACAGGTGCAGTGCAGACCCGCGATGGCAGCCACGCGAAGTCAGACCCGTTCGCTGACCACACCCACCTGCATCGACCGCCCGGCCTTGAGCCCGAAACCGATCGCACCCACGCCCAGCACCGCGAAGATCCAGCCCACTGCGTCCCAGCCACCGGTCACGTCATGCACCAGGCCCACCGCGAACGGCCCCATCGAGGCCAGGGTATAGCCGATGCCCTGGGCCATGCTCGACAGGTTGGCCGCCACATGCGAGTCCTTCGACCGCAACACGATCAGGGTCAGCGCCAGGGCAAAGGTGCCGCCCTGCCCGATACCCAGTACCACCGCCCAGCCCCACAGCCCGCCTAACGGGGCATACAGGCAGCCGAACAGGCCGGCCAGGGTCAGCAGCATCACCAGCACGATGGCCAGGCGCTGGTCCTTGCCACGGGTGGCCAGCCACGGCGCGGTCAGGGCACTGGCCAGTTGCACGATCACCGAACCGGACAGCACCAGCCCGGCCTCGGTCGGGCTCAGGCCACGGCCGATCAGAATCGAGGGCAGCCAGCCGAACACGATGTACGCCAGCGACGACTGCAGGCCCATGTACAGGGTCACCTGCCAGGCCAGCGGATCGCGCAGCAGCCCCCTCACCCGATAAGCCACCGCATGCTTGCCATGCCCGTGGCGCGCCTGGGGCAGCCAGAACAGCGCCGCCACCACCGCCGGAATCAGCCAGACACCCAGGCCCAGCGCCCAGCTGTCGTCGAAGTGCTGGCTCAACGGCACGGTGGCGCCGGCCGCCAGGGCCGCGCCCAGGCACAGGGCCATGGTGTACACGCCGGTCAGGGCGCCGGCATGCTTGGGGAAGTCGCGCTTGACGATGCCCGGCAGCAGCACGCCAATCACGCCGATGCTGGCCCCGGCCAGGATGCTGCCGGCAAACAGCCCCACACTGCCCAGCGAGCTGCGCAGCAAGATGCCGCACGCCAGCGTGAGCAGAATGCCCAGCACCACCCGCTCGCTGCCGAAGCGACGCGCCAGGATCGGTGCCAGCGGCGCGAACAGGCCCAGGCACAGTACCGGCAGCGTGGTCAGCAGGCCGGCCTGCGAAGCACTCAGCCCCAGGCTGTCGGACACCTGCCCGAGCAACGGCGCCATGCTCGACAGCGCCGGGCGCAGGTTCAGTGCCACCAGTACCAGCCCCAGCAGCAACAGCCACGGGCGCTGCAGCACGGCGGGCGGTTGCAGCTGGGCGTCGTCGGCTTCGGCGTCGATCAGGAGTTCTTCGAGCGGCGGGTTGGGTTTGGGCATGGCTGTCTCTGCGTCAGGCTTCATTGATAAGGGTTCTGCTCAGGGCCTTGGCCCGTTCCGGGTCGCGTTGCTCGACCGCCTGCAGGATGTCGCGGTGCAGGTCGAACACGCCCTGGCAACGCGATTCGCGCATGTTGTGGTGCACGGCGCACGCCACCACGGCGGAGAAGTAGCGGTACAGCTCGCTCAATGCCGGGTTGTGTGCGGCGTCCACCAGGCGCTGGTGAAACACCAGGTCGCAGGCCACGTAGCTGTCGAGGTCGTCGTGAAAGTGCTCGGCGCTGTGCTGCAGGGCTTCATGCAGCCCCTTGAGGTCATCGTCGGTGCGGCGCAGCGCCGCCAGCCCGATGGCCTCGGCTTCGAGGATGTGCCGGGTTTCGCGGGCCTGCTCGAGGCTGCAACGCGACAGCACCTGCACGGTGGCCAGCGGGTCGACATTGGCGCGCAGGTAGGTACCGTCGCCCTGGCGCACTTCGACCAGGCCGCTGAAGGCGAGCACGCGCATCGCTTCACGCACGGTATTGCGGCTGATGCCCAGTTCCAGGGCCAGTTCGGGCTCGGTGGGCAGGCGCTGGCCGACGGCCCAGGCGCCATCGGCGACGCGCTGGCGCAGTTGTTCGACGGCCTGCTCGACAAGGGAGCGTTTGATGAGTTGAGTCATTTGACGTTCTTACATCCAATCATCGGACGAATCTGAGGAGCGGAGAATAGCCTGTCGGGCCACGTCGATGCAATCGCCAGCTAGGCCGGCTCCCGCAGGAGCCCGCCTAGCTGGCGAAAGACAAGGCGCTATCAGTTCAAGGCGTCAAGCAGCGCCTGGTTCTGCTCGGGCGTACCGATGCTGATACGCAGGAACTGCGCGATGCGCTGCTGCTTGAAGTGGCGCACGATCACGCCCTGCTCGCGCAACTTGGCCGCCAGCGCAGCGGCATCCTGCTCGGGGTGACGGGCAAAGATGAAGTTGGCCGCCGACGGCAGCACCTGGAAACCGCGGTCGGTCAACTGCGCCACCAGCTGCTCCCGGCTGTCGATCACCTGACGGCAGGTCTGTTCGAAATACGCCTGGTCCTCGAACGCCGCCGCCGCGCCGACGATGGCCAGGCGATCCAGCGGATAGGAGTTGAAGCTGTTCTTGATGCGCTCCAGCGCCTCGATCAGGTCCGGGTGGCCGACCGCCAGCCCGACCCGCAGGCCGGCCAGGGAACGCGACTTGGACAGGGTCTGGGTCACCAGCAGGTTCGGGTAGCGGTCCACCAGGCTGATGGCGGTCTGGCCGCCGAAGTCGATGTAGGCTTCGTCGACCACCACCACCGAATCCGGGTTGGCCTGCAGCATCTGCTCGACTGCCTCCAGCGCCAGCAGGCAGCCAGTGGGTGCGTTCGGGTTGGGGAAGATGATGCCGCCGTTGGCGCGCTGGTAATCCTCGACACGAATCTGGAACTGCTCGTCCAGCGCTACCGCCTCATACGGGATGCCGTACAGGCCGCAGTACACCGGGTAGAAGCTGTAGCTGATGTCGGGGAACAGCAGCGGCGCATCGTGCTGGAACAGGCCGTGGAAAATGTGCGCGAGCACTTCGTCCGAACCGTTGCCCAGGAACACCTGGCTGGCCTGCACGCCGTAGTAGCTGGCCACCGCCTGCTTGAGCCGGTCGCCATTGGGGTCCGGGTACAGGCGCAGGTTGTCGTTGAGCTCGCCGCGCATGGCCTCCAGCGCCTTTGGCGAAGGGCCATAGGGGTTTTCGTTGGTGTTGAGCTTGACCAGCTTGCTCAGCTTGGGCTGCTCGCCCGGCACGTAAGGCACCAGGTCCTTGACGAAGGGGCTCCAGAATTTGCTCATGCTCAGTTGCCCTCTTTATCGACAGGGGTGTGATCGCCAAGGATGCGGTATTCGGCGCTGCGTGCGTGCGCGCTCAGGGATTCGCCACGGGCCAGCACCGACGCGGTGCGACCCAGGTCCGAAGCGCCCTGCTCGGAACAGAAGATGATCGAGGAACGCTTCTGGAAGTCGTACACCCCCAGCGGCGAGGAGAACCGTGCGGTGCCGGAGGTAGGCAGCACGTGGTTGGGGCCGGCGCAGTAGTCGCCCAGCGCCTCGCTGGTGTGGCGACCCATGAAGATCGCACCGGCGTGGCGGATCTGCGGCAACCAGGCTTGCGGGTCGGCCACCGACAACTCCAGGTGCTCGGGGGCGATGCGGTTGGCCACCTCGATGGCCTGCTGCATGTCGCGCACGTGGATCAGTGCGCCACGGCCATTGATGGAGGTCTGGATGATCTCGGCGCGGTCCATGCCCGGCAGCAGCTTGTCGATGCTTGCGGCCACGCGGTCGAGGAACTCGGCATCGGGGCTGACCAGAATCGCCTGGGCGTCTTCGTCATGCTCGGCCTGGGAGAACAGGTCCATGGCGATCCAGTCCGGGTCGGTCTGGCCGTCGCACACCACGAGGATCTCCGACGGGCCGGCAATCATGTCGATGCCCACCTGGCCGAACACATGGCGCTTGGCGGTGGCCACGTAGATGTTGCCCGGGCCGACCACCTTGTCTACCTGCGGCACGCTCTCGGTGCCGTAGGCCAGTGCGGCAACCGCCTGGGCGCCACCGATGGTGAACACCCGGTCGACCCCGGCGATGCACGCCGCAGCCAGCACCAGCTCGTTGATTTCACCACGCGGGGTGGGTACCACCATGACCACTTCGGACACCCCGGCAACCTTGGCCGGAATCGCGTTCATCAGTACCGACGAAGGGTACGACGCCTTGCCACCCGGTACGTACAGCCCGGCGCGGTCCAGCGGCGTGACCTTCTGGCCCAGCACGGTGCCGTCGGCCTCGGTGTAGGTCCAGGAGTCCTGCTTCTGCCTTTCGTGGTAGCTGCGCACCCGGCGGGCGGCGGTTTCCAGCGCCTCGCGCTGCGCCGGGGTAATGCGGCTCAAGGCCAGCTCCAGGCGCTCGCGCCCCAGGATCAGGTCATCGATGGAGGTGGCCTGGACGCCGTCGAAACGCTGGGTGAATTCCACCAGCGCCGCGTCGCCGCGCTCGCGCACGGCCTTGATGATGTCCAGCACCCGCTGGTTGACCGCATCGTCAGACACGCTTTCCCAGCTCAGCAGATGATCCAGATGTCGGGCGAAATCCGGGTCAGCAGCGTTGAGTCGGCGAATTGCAGTGGACGTGGTCATGGCTAAGGCCTCGGTAAATGGCGGATGCTCAGGCGCCCTAAGCTACCAGTCCATCCGCGCGGGCACCCGAGAAAATTGGCTATGACGCGGATAGACGGGCGCGACAGCGAAGGTCGCGCGCAGGGGTCAGCCGCGGTGTCGCGATTCCACGGCCAGACGCAAGGCGTCGATCAGGCTCTGGATGCGTGCGTGCTGCATCTTCATCGAGGCCTTGTTGACCACCAGCCGGGAGCTGATGGTGGCGATCAGTTCCTGGGGTTCCAGGCCGTTGGCACGCAGGGTGTTGCCGGTGTCGACCACGTCGATGATCTTGTCGGCCAGGTTGATCAGCGGTGCCAGCTCCATCGAGCCGTACAGCTTGATGATGTCGACCTGACGGCCCTGCTCGGCGTAGTAGCGCTTGGCGACGTTGACGAACTTGGTGGCCACGCGCAGGCGCCCCTTGGGTTCGGCAGCGCCGATGGCACCGGCGGTCATCAGCTTGCATTGGGCAATCTGCAGGTCCAGCGGCTCGTACAGGCCCTGGCCGCCGTACTCCATCAGCACGTCCTTGCCGGCCACGCCCAGGTCGGCGGCGCCATGCTCGACGTAAGTCGGCACGTCGGTGGCACGCACGATCAGCAGGCGCACATCGTCCTGGGTGGTCGGGATGATCAGCTTGCGGCTTTTGTCCGGATTCTCGGTAGGCACGATGCCCGCCTCTGCCAGCAATGGCAGGGTGTCGTCGAGAATGCGGCCCTTGGACAGCGCGATGGTCAACATGGGAAACGTCAATCCTTAAGCGGCTTTAGCCGCCGGACCCGTGCAGGCGCCCGACGGCAATCGATTCTTGTGGCGCGTCCCTGCGCCGAGTGCAGGGCTAGCCCGGTACGCGACGGATCTTCGCGCCCAGCATCTGCAGTTTCTCTTCGATGCACTCGTAGCCACGGTCTATGTGGTAGATGCGATCGATCAGGGTGTCGCCCTCGGCTACCAGCGCCGAAATGACCAGGCTGGCCGAAGCCCGCAGGTCGGTGGCCATGACCGGAGCGCCCTTGAGGGTCTTGGTGCCGGTGACGATGGCCGTGTTGCCTTCGACCTGGATCTGCGCGCCCATGCGGTGCATCTCGTACACGTGCATGAAGCGGTTTTCGAAGATCGTCTCGATCACCGCGCCGGTGCCTTCGGCAATGGCGTTGAGGGAGATGAACTGCGCCTGCATGTCGGTAGGGAACGCCGGGTACGGGGCGGTGCGCAGGTTCACGGCTTTTGGCCGCTTGCCGTGCATGTCCAGCTCGATCCAGTCTTCACCGGTGGTGATTTCGGCACCGGCTTCCTTGAGCTTCTCCAGTACCGCCTCGAGGATGGTCGGATCGGTGTCCTTGACCTTGACGCGACCGCCGGTCACGGCAGCGGCCACCAGGTAGGTGCCGGTCTCGATTCGGTCGGGCATCACGCGGTATACGGCCGAACCCAGGCGCTCGACGCCGTCGATGGTGATGGTGTCGGTACCGGCACCCTGCACCTTGGCGCCCATGGCGTTGAGGAAGTTGGCCAGGTCGACCACTTCCGGCTCGCGTGCGGCGTTCTGCAGCACGCTGCGGCCCTTGGCCAGGGCAGCGGCCATCATGATGTTCTCGGTACCGGTCACGCTGACGGTGTCGAAGAAGAAGTGCGCACCGCGCAGGCCGCCTTCAGGCGCCTTGGCCTTGATGTAGCCGCCTTCGACTTCGATCTTCGCGCCCATCGCCTCGAGGCCGCGGATGTGCAGGTCGACCGGGCGCGAGCCAATGGCGCAGCCGCCAGGCAGGGCCACTTCGGCCTCGCCGAAACGGGCGACCATCGGGCCCAGCACCAGGATCGAGGCACGCATGGTCTTCACCAGCTCATACGGCGCGACCAGGGTCTTGATGGTGCGTGGGTCGATCTCCACCGCGAGCTTCTCGTCGATCACAGGCTCGATGCCCATGCGACCGAACAGCTCGATCATGGTGGTGATGTCGTGCAGGTGCGGCAGGTTGCCGACGGTGACCGGGCCGTCGCACAGCAGGGTGGCCGCCAGAATCGGCAGCGCTGCGTTCTTTGCGCCGGAAATGCGGATTTCGCCATCGAGACGAACGCCGCCAGTGATAATCAGTTTGTCCATTGGAATCTCGCCGCCAAGTTGGCTCAGGTGCGCTCAGCCCAGGCTGCGCTGCTGAAAAATTTCATGGTTACCGCATGGATGCTGCCATCGGTGATCCACGGGTTCAGGTGAGCATAGATCTGCTGCTGACGCTTGACCGGGCTCAGGGCCGCCAATTCGTCACTGATTACGTTCAGCTGGAAGTTGCAGCCTTCGCCTTCAACTTCGACCCGGGTTCCCGGCAACTTTTCTTCAAGGAAGTTCTTAACTTCTACGGCCTGCATGCTCAACCTCAATCGGCGCCCTGTGCGCGCGGGTCGGCCATCATACAAAAAAGCCCCTCGCCTGCGAACCCCGTAAACGAGGACTCTGACAGAGGGGCCCGTCGCGCACCCGTATTTATTGACCGGCCAGCAGCTCGCCGAGCCCGTACACCTGAGCGATTTCGTGCATGCCATGGGGCATGCCGCGCACCTCGATGGTCTTGCCCGCCGCCTGCCCGTCACGGGTGAAGGCCAGCAGCAGGGACAGACCCACGCTGCTGGAAAGCTCCACCGCCGAACAGTCCAGCACCAGCGAAGGCTCGCGACTGGCAGCAATCAGGGCCCTGCCCTGCTTGCGCAGCACCGGGCCGGTGCGGTAATCCAGCACACCGGACAGGCTCAGCACGCCGGGTGCGGCAAGGGTGACTGCCGCACTCATTGGGCCTGCTTCTCGGCCGCTTGCTCGGTGGTTTCCTTGGCCTTGGCCACTTCGCCGGCCCAGCCGTCGATGGTCTTGTCCAGGTCGTTGCCGTTGCGCTGCATGGCGTCGGCGAACTGGTCACGGAACAGCTTGCCGATGTTGATGCCGTTGACGATAACGTTACGCACCTTCCACTCGCCATTGAGCTTGGTCAGGGTGTAGGAAACCGGGTAGACGGCGCCGTTGTTGCCCTTGACCGTCATGTCGACGCTGGCACGGTCGTCGCCGTCCTTCTTCTCGGCGCCCACGGTGATGCCCTGGTTGTTGTATTCCAGCAGGGCGTTGCCATAGAACTGCATCAGGCTGCGCTTGAAGTTTTCCTGGAAGCGCTGCATCTGGGCCGGGGTAGCCTTGCGCGAGTACTTGACCGTCATGATGCTGCGGGAGATGCCATCGGCATCCACCACCGGTCCCAGGTTGGCGTTGAGCGCATCGTAGAACGCGCTGGGGTTGGCCTTGTACTGCTCCTTGTTCGCCTTGAGGTCGGACAGCAGTTGCGTGGTGGTGGTCTGGATCACTTCTTTGGGCGATTGCGTGGCCGCAACGGCCATCAACGGCAGGCTCGCCAGCAATACCAACAGGCCGCGTCGCAGGATGGAAATCATGGAAACTCCTTATTTAGCTTCTTTGCCAACGGTATTGAGCAAAAACTTGCCAATCAGATCTTCCAGTACCAGCGCCGACTGGGTGTCATGGATGGTTCCACCTTCCTTGAGCACCGCCTCCTCACCGCCCACGCTGATGCCGATGTACTTCTCGCCGAGCAACCCGGCGGTCAGGATCGAGGCGGTGGAATCGGTCGGCAGGTTGTCGACGCGTTTTTCCAGCTGCAACGTCACCCGACCGGTATAGGTATCGCGGTCCAGATCGATGGCCGTGACCTTGCCGATGGTTACACCGGCCATGGTCACTTTAGCTCTGACAGTCAAACCGGCGATATTGTCGAAGTAGGCGTAAAGTTTATAGGTATCGCTGCTCGGGCTGGCGGACAGGCCGCTGACGCGCAGGGCCAGCAGAAGCAGTGCCAGGATCCCGGCCAGGAGGAACAGGCCGACACCGATTTCCAGGGTGCGGTTTTGCATCAGAAATCTCCAAACATCAAGGCGGTCAGAATAAAGTCCAGACCCAGGACTGCCAGCGAGGCATAGACCACGGTCTTGGTAGTGGCACGGCTGATCCCCTCTGAAGTGGGCTCACAGTCATAGCCTTGGAATACGGCAATCCAGGTGACGACGAAGGCAAACACGAGGCTCTTGAGCACCCCGTTGAGTACATCGTCGACGAACGAAACGCTGTTCTGCATGTTCGACCAGAAGGAACCTTCATAGACTCCCAGCCAGTCCACCGCCACCCAGGACCCGCCCCAGATGCCGACCACGCTGAAGATCATCGCCAGCAGCGGCAGCGAGATGAAGCCGGCCCACAGGCGCGGTGCAACGATGTACTTGAGCGGGTCGACGCCGATCATCTCCAGGCTCGACAGCTGCTCGGTGGATTTCATGTTGCCGATTTCGGCCGTCAGCGCCGACCCGGCCCGCCCGGCGAACAGCAGCGCGGTCACCACCGGGCCCAGTTCACGCAGCAGGGTCAGGGCAACCATCTGCCCCACCGCCTGTTCCGAACCGTACTTGGTGAGGATGCTGAAGCCCTGCAGGGCCAGCACCATGCCGATGAACACGCCGGACACGACGATGATGGCCAGCGACATCACGCCGACCGAGTACAGCTGCTTGACCAGCAACTGGAACCCGCCGCCAATCCCGCCGCGCCCCACCAGGGCATGCAGCAGGAACAGGCAGGAGCGCCCCAGCACGGCCACTACGTCGATCGCGGAGCGACCAAACAGACGAATACGTTCGAGCAATGACTTTCTGCGCATCAACGCTTCCCCAACAGATCGGCGCGGTAATCAGGCGCAGGAAAATGAAAGGGCACCGGACCATCCGGATCGCCTTTCATGAATTGGCGGATACGCGGGTTGTCCGACTCCATCAGCTCCTGCGGCGTCCCCTGGCCCAGTACCTGGCCGTCCCCCACCACATACAGGTAGTCGGCAATGCTCGCGGTTTCTGCAAGATCGTGCGAAACCACGATGCTGGTGATGCCCAGCGCATCGTTGAGCAGGCGGATCAGGCGTACCAGCACGCCCATGGCGATCGGGTCCTGGCCGACGAAAGGTTCGTCGTACATGAGGATCTGCGGGTCCAGGGCAATCGCCCGGGCCAGTGCCACACGGCGCTTCATGCCGCCGGACAGTTCGTCGGGCATCAGTTCGATGGCACCGCGCAAGCCCACGGCCTGTAGCTTCATCAGCACGATGTCGCGGATCATTTCCTCGGGCAGCTGGGTATGCACCCGCAGCGGGAAGGCGACGTTCTCGAACACGTCGAGGTCGGTGAACAGTGCACCGCTCTGGAACAGCACGCCCATGTGCTTGCGCGCGTCGAACAGGTCGCTGCGCGAAAGGGTCGGCAGGTTTTGCCCGGCCACCCACACCTCGCCGCTGGCAGGGCGCAGTTGCGCGCCCATCAGACGCAGCAGCGTGGTCTTGCCGCACCCGGAAGGCCCCATGATGCCGGTAACCTTGCCGCGGGGAATGCGTATGTCGACATTATTGAAGATGCTGCGCGCGCCGCGCTTGAAGGTCACGCCCTTCAATTCGACCGCGTAGGCGTTATCAACGCTCATCTAAACTCCTTGCGATGCAGCCTTTTCACTCAGACGCCAACCTCCTTCATGGAGGCACGCACGCTCCGAGCGGGCCGAACAGGCGGCGAACTATAGCACCGCTGATAGAGCCACCCCAAGGCCATCACCGAGGCTGTTCAGCTCAAGTTAAGGCTCACTTAAGGTTTCTGGCAGAGCATCCTTGCAATCACAGGTGAGGCTTTGGCGCATTACCGCTATAATCCCCGCCTTTTCATCAGGCAATCCGATCTACGACATGAGCCAATCCACCGACCTGATCCAATCCGCACAGCGCACCATCCGTCTCGAGATCGAAGCGGTAGAGGGCCTGCTGGCCCATATCGACGCCAATTTCGTCAAGGCCTGCGAGCTGATCCTGGCCAGCAAGGGCCGGGTCGTGGTGGTGGGCATGGGCAAATCCGGGCACATCGGCAACAAGATTGCCGCCACCCTGGCCAGCACCGGCACCACGTCGTTCTTCGTTCACCCCGCCGAGGCCAGCCACGGCGACATGGGCATGATCACCCGGGACGACATCATCCTGGCACTGTCCAACTCGGGCACCACCAACGAAATCGTGACCCTGCTGCCACTGATCAAGCGCCTGGGCATCAAGCTCATCAGCCTCACCGGCAACCCCGACTCGCCGCTGGCCAAGGCCGCCGAGGTCAACCTGGACGCCCGCGTGGGCCAGGAGGCCTGCCCGCTGAACCTGGCCCCGACGTCCTCCACCACCGCTGCGCTGGTACTCGGCGACGCCCTGGCCATCGCCCTGCTCGAGGCGCGCGGCTTCACCGCCGAAGACTTCGCCTTCTCGCATCCGGGCGGTGCCTTGGGCCGACGCCTGCTGCTCAAGGTCGAGAACGTGATGCACGGCGGTGACGAACTGCCCCAGGTTCAGCGCGGCACGCTGCTCAAGGACGCCCTGCTTGAAATGTCTCGCAAAGGTTTGGGCATGACCGTGGTGCGCGAAAGCGACGGCCGCCTGGCCGGGGTGTTCACCGACGGCGACCTGCGCCGCAGCCTGGATCGCAACATCGACGTGCACACCACGCTGATCGACGAAGTGATGACCGTACACGGCAAGACCGCCCGCGCCGAGATGCTCGCGGCCGAGGCCTTGAAGATCATGGAAGACCACAAGATCAGCGCGCTGGTGGTGGTGGACACGCTCGACCAGCCGGTCGGCGCCCTGAACATGCACGACCTGCTGCGCGCGGGAGTGATGTAAATGAACGACGATCTGCTGCAACGCGGCAAGGCCATCAAGCTGGCGGTATTCGATGTGGACGGCGTGCTGACCGACGGTCGCCTGTACTTTCTCGAGGACGGCAGCGAATTCAAGACCTTCAACACCCTCGACGGCCAGGGCATCAAGATGCTCATGAACTCGGGCGTGACCACCGCGATCATCAGCGGGCGCAAGACGCCGGTGGTCGAACGTCGTGCGAAAAACCTCGGCATCCCGCACCTGTACCAGGGCCGGGAAGATAAACTGGTGGTGCTCGACGACCTTCTTGGTCAACTGGGCCTAAGCTATGAACAGGTTGCCTACCTGGGCGACGACCTGCCAGACCTGCCGGTGATTCGCCGGGTCGGCCTGGGCATGGCCGTAGCCAGTGCCGCTCCGTTCGTGCGCCAGCACGCCCATGGCGTGACCCTTGCGCGCGGAGGCGAAGGCGCAGCCCGCGAGTTCTGCGAACTGATCCTGCAAGCCCAGGGCAACCTGGACGCGGCGAATGCCAACTACCTGTAGAGCGATCCATGTTCAGTAAAAAGATCCGCAATATCGCGCTGTTCAGTGTGATCGCTGCCTTGTTTGCAGCGGTCGGCTACTGGAACATCAGCCCCGAGACGTTCCTCGACGAGCCCGCAGCGCAGGTCGACGAAAGCGCCATCGACTACTACGCCATCAATGCCCACAGCGTGCAGTTTCTGCCCGATGGCAAGCTGCAGTACGAGATGACCGCCGACAAGGTCGAACACCTCAAGGCCAGCGAAGTGACGCTGCTGACCACGCCGGACCTCAACATGTACCGCGGTACCGCCTACCCGTGGCACGTGCAGAGCACCCGCGGCGAGGTCAACCCGGACGGCACCGAAGTGGAACTGATCGACAACGTGCGGGTTGCCCGCACCGACGACCAGAACCGCGAAACCATCATTACCACCACCCGCATGACAGTCTTCCCGCAGAAGCAATATGCGCAGACCGAGCAAGCCGTTAGAATCGACGGCGCCGGTGGCACAACTACGGGCAAGGGAATGAAAGCGTATCTGAAAGACGGCAGGATGAACCTGCTGTCCAACGTAAGAGGACAGTATGAGGCTCGTTAAAACCCTCCCCTTTTTGCTCAGCCTGAGCGCAGCACTGGGAAGCGCGAGCGCCTGGGCCCTGCCGAACGACCGTGATCAGCCTATCCGTATCCAGGCTGACCAGGCTCAACTGGATGACAAGAAAGGCGTTGCCACCTATACCGGTGACGTGATCATCACCCAGGGCTCGATGATGATCAAAGGCAACACCGTGACCATCACCCGCACTGCCTCCGGCGATATCGACGTCGTGACCTCGGTGGGCAACCTGGCCTACTTCGAGCAGCAGCAGAGCGCAGCCAAGCCGGACAAGATGCAGGGCTACGGCAAGACCATTCAGTACAATGCGCCACAGAACCGCATCGTGCTGATCGACCGCGCCAAGGTCATCAATGAAGGCAACACCACCGAAGGCGAGAAAATCGTCTACGACACGGTGAAGCAGATCGCTACCGCTGGTCGCGGCGGCAAAGTCACCGAGTCGCGTCCGCGCATCGACATGGTGATCCAGCCGAAGAAGAAGGCCGAGTAGATGGCAACCCTCAAAGCCCAGCACCTGGCCAAGGCCTACAAAAGCCGGCAAGTCGTGCGTGATGTCAGCCTGTCCATCGACAGCGGCCAGATCGTCGGCCTGCTCGGCCCCAACGGCGCCGGCAAGACCACCTGCTTCTACATGATCGTCGGCCTGGTACAGGCCGACCAGGGCCGTGTACTGATCGACGACCTGGACGTCAGCCACCAGCCCATGCATGGTCGCGCACGTGCCGGCATCGGCTACCTGCCGCAGGAAGCCTCGATCTTTCGCAAGCTGTCGGTGGCCGACAACATCATGGCGATCCTCGAGACCCGCAAGGAACTCGACCGCGATGGTCGCCGCAAGGAGCTTGAAAGCCTGCTGCAGGAATTTCACATCAGCCACATCCGCGACAACCTGGGCATGAGCCTGTCCGGTGGTGAGCGGCGCAGGGTGGAGATTGCCCGGGCACTGGCCACCGCGCCCAAGTTCATCCTGCTCGACGAACCTTTCGCCGGTGTCGACCCGATCTCCGTGGGCGACATCAAGCAGATCATCCATCACCTGAAGGCCAAGGGCATCGGCGTGCTGATCACCGACCACAACGTCCGTGAAACCCTGGATATCTGCGAAACCGCCTACATCGTCAACGATGGCCAGTTGATCGCCGAAGGCGATGCACAGACCATCCTGGCCAACGACCTGGTGAAAGAGGTGTACCTCGGCCACGAGTTCCGCCTGTAAGCTGCGGCACATGGCTGAACATGGCGCTGCCTGGGCGCTGGCAAATGGCTCCACCCGGGGTTAATTGTTCCAGCGCTCTAGGCAAACGCTTTGATTTCAGGCATATAATTTGCTTAAAGTTGGCGCCTCTCGCGCCCTTGTAGTAGATGGCGCCTGTGCGCCGGCGAATAAGGTGTTAAGCCCCAGCCATGAAACCATCGCTCGTCCTAAGAATGGGCCAGCAACTGACGATGACTCCTCAGTTGCAACAGGCTATCCGACTGCTCCAGCTCTCCACCCTGGACCTGCAACAGGAAATCCAGGAGGCGCTGGAGTCCAACCCGATGCTCGAACGCCAGGAAGAAGGCGAGGATTTCGACAACAGCGACCCGATGGCCGACAACGCCGAGACCAAGCCGGTTGCCGAACCTCAGGAGAGCAGCTTCCAGGAGTCCGCCCCCACGGTGGACAACCTCGAAGAAGGCGAATGGAACGAGCGCATCCCCAACGAACTGCCGGTCGACACGGCCTGGGAAGACATCTACCAGACCAGCGCCAGCAGCCTGCCCAGCAATGACGATGACGAGTGGGACTTCACCACCCGCACCTCTGCCGGCGAGAGCCTGCAGAGCCACCTGCTGTGGCAGCTCAACCTGGCACCGATGTCCGACACCGACCGGCTGATTGCCGTGACGCTGATCGACTGCATCAACAACCAGGGCTATCTCGAAGAAACCCTCGAAGAGGTGTGCGAGTCGTTCGACCCGGAACTGGACATCGAACTCGACGAAGTCGAGGCCGTGCTGCACCGTATCCAGCAGTTCGAGCCCGCCGGCATCGGTGCCCGCAACCTCAGCGAATGCCTGCTGCTGCAACTGCGCCAGCTGCCGCCGCGTACGCCGTGGATGGCCGAGGCGCAGCGCCTGGTCAGCGACTACATCGACCTGCTCGGCAGCCGCGACTACAGCCAGCTGATGCGTCGCATGAAGCTCAAGGAAGACGAACTGCGCCAGGTCATCGAACTGGTACAGAGCCTCAACCCGCGCCCCGGCTCGCAGATCGAGTCCAGCGAAGCCGAATACGTGGTGCCCGATGTCATCGTGCGCAAGGATTCCGACCGCTGGCTGGTCGAGCTGAACCAGGAAGCCGTGCCGCGCCTGCGGGTCAACCCGCAATACGCCGGCTTCGTGCGTCGCGCCGACACCAGCGCCGACAACACCTTCATGCGCAACCAGTTGCAGGAGGCGCGCTGGTTCATCAAGAGCCTGCAGAGCCGCAACGAGACGCTGATGAAGGTGGCCACGCAGATCGTCGAGCACCAGCGCGGCTTTCTCGACCACGGCGACGAGGCGATGAAACCGCTGGTACTGCACGATATCGCCGAGGCGGTGGGCATGCACGAGTCGACCATTTCGCGGGTGACCACGCAGAAATACATGCACACCCCGCGCGGCATCTACGAACTGAAATACTTTTTCTCGAGCCACGTGAGCACCTCCGAGGGCGGCGAATGCTCGTCCACGGCGATCCGCGCGATCATCAAGAAACTGGTCGCGGCTGAAAATCAGAAAAAGCCATTGAGTGACAGCAAGATCGCTGGTTTACTGGAGGCACAAGGCATCCAGGTAGCCCGTCGCACCGTCGCCAAGTACCGCGAGTCCCTTGGCATTGCACCGTCGAGCGAACGCAAGCGATTGATGTGACATCCCCTGAGATGTGCCACCGCAATTCAGTGGCAGGCGCAACACCTGCCTCTTATGCACCGGCAACAAAAGGAGAAGCTGTATGCAAGTCAATATCAGTGGACAGCATGTAGAAGTCACTCCGCCACTGCGCGAGTATGTCGAGCAGAAGCTGAAACGACTGGAGGGTCACTTCGACAAGATCACCAACGTGACGGTGATCATGAAGGTCGAAAAGCTTCAGCAGAAAATTGAGGCTACCTTGCAGATCCCGGGCGGCGAAGTGGTTGCCAACGCCGAACATCAAGACATGTATGCAGCGATCGACGCCCTTACCGACAAGCTCGACCGCCAACTGAAAAAACACAAGGAAAAACAGCAAAGCCTCCTGCAAGGTGCAGCGGCCCGCTGATCCCCCCCACCCATGATCCGACTAGAAGATATCCTGACCCCCGGCCGTTCCCTCGTGAACGTGCCGGGCGGCAGTAAAAAGCGTGCGCTCGAACAGATTGCCAATCTGATCGGCAAGGAAGTACCCGAGCTGGACACCCAAACCGTGTTCGAGAGCCTGATCGCCCGTGAAAAACTGGGTTCGACCGGCTTCGGCAATGGTATCGCCATCCCGCACTGCCGCTTGAAAGGTTGTGAAAAACCGGTAAGCGCCCTGCTGCACCTGGACGCTCCCATCGACTTCGACGCCATCGATGGCGCCCCCGTCGACCTGCTGTTTCTGCTGCTGGTCCCGGAAGCCGCCACCGATGCGCACCTTGAGCTGCTGCGCCAGATCGCCAGCATGCTCGACCGCAAGGACGTGCGCGACAAACTGCGTGCGGCCACCGATAGCCAATCCCTGTACCAGGTCGTACTGGACGTGCAAAACGGGCACTGAACATGCGCTTGATCATCGTCAGCGGTCGCTCCGGCTCCGGCAAGAGCACCGCGCTCGCGGTACTTGAGGACAACGGCTACTACTGCATCGACAACCTGCCTGCCGGGCTGTTGCCGCAACTGGCCGAAAACGCACTGATCAATACCGAGCTGCTGCAGCCGCTGGTGGCCGTTTCCATCGACGCGCGCAACCTGCCCAGCCACCTGAGCCGCTTCCCCGAGCTGCTGGAGGATGCCCGCAGCAAGCACATCCATTGCGATGTGGTGTACCTGGACGCCGACGAGGAAACCCTGCTCAAGCGCTTCTCGGAGACGCGCCGACGCCACCCGCTGACCAACACGCAACGCTCCCTGGCCGAAGCCATCCGGGTAGAGAGCGACCTGCTGGGGCCGATCGCCGACCTGGCCGACCTCAAGATCGACACCACCAACCTCAACCTGTACCAGCTGCGCGACTCGATCAAGCTGCGTCTGCTCAACCAGCCCGAGCCTGGCACGGCGTTTCTGGTGGAGTCGTTCGGCTTCAAGCGTGGCATGCCGGTCGACGCCGACCTGGTGTTCGATGTGCGCTGCCTGCCCAACCCCTATTGGAAGCCCGAGCTGCGGGATCATTCGGGGTTGGAGCAACCGGTCATCGACTACCTGGCCGCGCAACCGGACGTCGAGGAGATGTTCCAGGACATTTCGTCGTACCTGCTCAAGTGGCTGCCACGGTTCGCCGCCAGCAACCGGGCCTATGTCACCATCGCCATCGGCTGCACCGGCGGTCATCATCGCTCGGTGTACATCACCGAACGCCTGGGCCAGGTGCTGCAACAAACATTGAAGAACGTCCAGGTTCGCCACCGCGACCTCTAGCCCTCAGGATCCCGCCCGCGATGCCCGCCATTGAAATCGAGATTATCAACAAGCTGGGGCTGCACGCCCGGGCAGCGGCCAAGTTCGTTGGCGTGGCGGGCAAGTACCCGTGTTCGGTGCGTGTAGGCCGTACCCCGGAGTCGATGGTCGATGGCAAGAGCATCATGGCCGTGATGATGCTCGCCGCCGGCAAGGGCACGAGCATCCACCTCAAGACCGAAGGCGAACAGGAAGCCGAAGCGCTGCAAGGCCTGGTCGAACTGATCAACAACTATTTCGACGAAGGCGAGTAACCTCGCCTTCTCGCTTCAGGACAACGCGGTATCCATCACCATCATCAGGCAGAAGCCGATGCACAGCCCCAGGCTGGCCAGGCGATGATTGCCGTTGCTGCGTGACTCGGGAATGATCTCCTGGGTCACCACCAGCAACATGGCCCCGGCAGCGAAAGCCAGGCCCAGCGGCAGCATCAGTTCGGCGACGCTCACCACCCACGCGCACAGCACCGCCGCCAGTGGCTCCACCAGCCCGGATGCCGCGCCGATCAGAAACGCCTTGAAACGGCCCATCCCCGCTCCAGCCAGCACCAGCGCGATCACCAACCCCTCTGGCACATCCTGCAGGGCGATACCCATGGCCAGGCTGTCGGCATCCGGCATGCCGCCACCGGCCGACACCCCGATGGCCATGCCTTCGGGGATGTTGTGGGCAATGATGGCAATCACGAACACCCAGATGCGCGCCGGAATCACCGGCCTGCCGGGCACGGCGACCAGGTCGTCCGGTGTTGCGCCCGAGACCCTGCGGTCCACCAGGTAGATGCAGAACGCACCGAACAGCAGGCCGAAGCTGATCAGGCCACCTGCCCCCCATTTGCCGAAGCCGACCGCCTGTGCGGCGTCCAGCCCCGGGATGATCAACGAGAACGCCGTGGCGGCCAGCATCACGCCTGCACCGAACCCCATCAGGGTATCGGCCACGGCCACCGGCATGCTGCGAATCACCAACACCGGCACTGCGCCCAGGGCAGTGCCC
Organism: Pseudomonas sp. VE 267-6A; assembly: GCF_024126555.1. Taxonomy (NCBI): domain Bacteria; kingdom Pseudomonadati; phylum Pseudomonadota; class Gammaproteobacteria; order Pseudomonadales; family Pseudomonadaceae; genus Pseudomonas; species Pseudomonas sp. VE 267-6A. The sequence continues at coordinate 104,898 of NZ_JAMYBY010000016.1, read as the reverse complement.
AGCGCACACATGGCCCCACCCTCAAGCGCACGCAACATCCGCGGTTCCAGGTCCAGCCAGGCGAAGCCCTGTACCAGCAGCAACGCCGTCCCCACCAACAGCAGCAGTGTGCCCAGCGCCAACCTGAACAGGCGCACACCGCCAATGGCCATCACCTCCGAGCGCATGCCGCTAGGACTCACACCAGGGCAGCAACGTAGCGACGCTCTACTTCGGACCAGTTGATCACGTTGTAGAAGGCGCCGATGTATTCGGGGCGACGGTTCTGGTACAGCAGGTAGTAGGCATGCTCCCACACGTCCAGGCCAAGAATGGGCGTATTGCCATTCATCAGCGGGCTGTCCTGGTTGCCGCTGCTCTCTACCACCAGGGTTTTCTGCGGCGTTACGCTCAGCCACGCCCAGCCACTGCCGAAGCGGGTCAGCGCAGCCTTGGTGAACGCATCCTTGAATGCCTCGAAACCGCCCAGCTGGTCATCGATCGCCTCGCCCACCGCGCCGTGGGGCTGACCGCCGCCGCCGGGCGCCATCACCGTCCAGAACAGACTGTGGTTGGCGTGCCCGCCGCCCTGGTTGATCACTGCGGCCTGCAGATTCTGCGGCAGGCTCTTGACGCTGGCGACCAGCTGCTCGATCGGCCACTCGGCGTATTCGGTGCCCTCGATGGCGGCATTGAGGTTGTTGATGTAGGTCTGGTGGTGCTTGCTGTGGTGAATCTGCATGGTCTGGGTGTCGATGTGCGGTTCCAGCGCATCGTAGGCGTACGGCAATGCAGGCAAGGTATGCGGCATATCAGTGGGTTCCATAATGAAGGGCTGGGGGCTGTAGTTGTTCCTGGCCGGCAAACAGCGCCGGCTGCGCCCCCTGGCGGTAGAGCAGGCGTTCGGTACGGGGGTACTGGCCATACTCGCTGATGAAATTGAGCAGTTCGGTGTAGGTCTTGCTGCTCTGGCGCAGCGCCGCATCGCGCAGCAACGGCGAAAGGCGCTGATCCTGGCTGGCCTGCAACAGGCGCTGGTGGATGGCGCACAGGTACTCGGCGCTCTCCTGCGGCTGCTTGAGGCGCAAATGCAGGTCGGCCAGGTTGTGGTGCGAAATCACACAGGCGGCCACCGCCTCGTCGGCGTCCTGCCAGCGCTCGAACAACACCTGGGCCAAGGCCAGGGCCTGCAAGTACAACTCGCGGGCATCCACCAGATCGCCCTGTTGGAACAGGCGGTTGGCTATTTCAGTGGTGCGTTTCCAATGCTGCATGACAGAAACCTCCGAAGCGGTGGGCGGTGTCAGATACCGCCGGCCGTGAGTTTTTCAGGGTCGAGCAGGACTTCCAGCTGGCTGCGCGGCAGGTCGGTGTGTTCCAGCGCAACCTCGATGATCGGGCGCCCCTGCTTGTAGGCGGTCTTGGCGATTTCGGCAGCCTTCTGGTAGCCGATGATCGGGTTCAGCGCGGTCACCAGGATCGGGTTGCGCGCCAGGGCTTCCTTGAGCTTGGGTTCGTTGACCTTGAAGGTGGCGATAGCCTTGTCGGCCAGCAGACGGCTCACATTGGCCATCAGCTCGATGCTGCCCAGCAGGTTCTGCGCAATGATCGGCAGCATCACGTTCAGTTCGAAGTTGCCCGACTGGCCCGCCACGGCGATGGCCGCATCGTTGCCGATGACCTGCGCGGCCACCATGGCGGTGGCTTCCGGAATCACCGGGTTGACCTTGCCCGGCATGATCGAGGAGCCGGGCTGCAGCCCTTCAAGCTCGATCTCGCCCAGCCCGGCAAGCGGGCCGGAGTTCATCCAGCGCAGGTCGTTGGCGATCTTCATCAGGGCCACGGCGGTGGCCTTGAGCTGACCGGAAACAGCCACGGCGGTGTCCTGCGAGCCGATCAGGGCAAACAGGTTTTCCCCCGGCACGAACTGCACCCCGGTCAGGCCGCTCAGTTGCTGGCTGAAGCGCGCGGCGAACGCGGGGTGGGCGTTGATCCCGGTGCCCACCGCAGTGCCGCCCTGGGCCAGGGCCTGCAGGCTTGGCAGGGTGTCGTTCAAGTGACCGATGCCCGCCTTGACCTGTGCCGCCCAGCCGCCCAGCACCTGGCTCATGCGCACGGGCATGGCGTCCATCAGGTGGGTGCGACCGGTCTTGATGAACGGGTGCACTTGCTCGGCCTTGTGCTCGATCACCTGCACCAGGTGCTTGAGCGCCGGCAGCAGTTGTTCGTGCAGGGCCAGCGCGGCGCTCACGTGGATGGTGGTGGGGATGATGTCGTTGCTGCTCTGGCCGCAGTTGACATGGTCATTTGGGTTTACCGTGTCGCCCAGCACACGGCTGGCCAGGGTCGCGATCACCTCGTTGGCATTCATGTTGGAGCTGGTGCCGGAGCCGGTCTGGTACACGTCGACCGGGAAGTGCTGCATGAAATCGCCAGCCAGCAACTGTTCCACGGCGGTGACGATGGCAGCGCCCTGTGCCTGGCTGATCTGCTCCAGCTCGACGTTGGCCTTGGCGGCGGCGGCCTTGGCCAGCAGCAGGGCCCGGATGAACTGGGTCGGCATGCGCTGCTGGCTGATCGGGAAGTTGTTCACCGCGCGCTGGGTCTGGGCGCCATACAGGGCCTCGGCCGGCACCTGCAGCTCACCCATGCTGTCACGCTCGATACGGGTATTACTCATCATCAAGTCCTTGCATCAGTTCAGCGAAAGAAATCGAAGGCAGCAGCGTGCAGTTCGCCAGTTGCAGGGCGAAGGGCTGCCAGCGCTGGCCGTGCTCGCCGCCGTCGAGCTTGCGCAGCTGCAGCAGCGGCTTCCAGGCCTGGTCCAGGCACAAGCAGCGCCAATGCCACGGCAGCATGCGGTCGCACGCGGTGTCGAGCAGCAGGCGGAAGGAAGTCAAGGCGACGGTCCAGGCCGAGGTCTCGGTGCAGCAGACCAGGTAGCGACCTTCGGCCAGGTAGTGTTCGATCAGGCGCGGCTCGTCGGGCTCGAGGGCACAGCGAATTCGCCGGCTCAGCCAGCGCCAGTTTTCGAGGTAGGGCAATTCGTGAAGGACAGGTCTCATGAACATCATCGCCTAGATAATGATAGTCATTATTAAGTGATAATCAGAATCAGTTCAAGTGCAACCAAAGGCGAAAAGCAAAAAGCCCGGCACGGGGCCGGGCTTCGATGTGTAACCTGAGGTGGCCCCTTCGCCGGCAACGCCGGCGCCTACGGGGACCGCGCACAGGCCGGCGGTGTCAGCTGCCGGCGACCGTCATGCGCTCGATCAGCACCGAGCCTGTGTGAATATTGCTACGGGTTTCAAGATCGTTGCCGATAGCGACAATCTGCTGGAACATGTCCTTCATGTTGCCGGCAATCGTGACTTCCTGAACCGCAAACTGGATCTCGCCGTTCTCCACCCAGTACCCCGCTGCGCCGCGCGAATAGTCACCGGTCACCATGTTCAAGCCATGCCCCATCAGCTCGGTCACCAGCAACCCGCGCCCCATGCGGCGCAGCAATGCAGCCTGATCTTCGACCCCATGCGTCACGAACAGGTTGTGCACGCCACCGGCGTTGGCGGTGCTTGGCAGCCCCAGCTTGCGTCCGGAATAGGTGCTCAGCACATACGACACCAGCTCGCCATTTTCGACGAACGGCTTGGCATAGGTCGCCAGGCCGTCCCCATCGAACGAGGCACTGCCCAGGGCACGCTGCAGGTGCGGCCGCTCGTCCAGAGTCAGCCAGCTGGGGAACAGGCGCTGGCCCATGCAGCCTTCCAGAAACGACGACTTGCGGTACAGGTTGCCGCCGGAAATCGCCGACAGGAAACTGCCGAACAACCCGCCGGCCAGCTCCGCCGAGAACAGCACCGGTACCTCGCAGGTCGGCACCGGACGTGCGCCCAGGCGCGCCGCCGCACGCTGCGCAGCGCGACGCCCGATCCTCTGCGGATCGGCCAGCAGCTCGCCCTGGCGGTTCACGTCATACCAGTAGTCACGCTGCATCTGCCCGTCACCTTCGGCGATCATCACGCAGCTCAGGCTGTGGCGGGTGGAGGCGTAGCCACCGATGAAGCCGTGGCTGTTGCCGTACACCCGGCATCCCTGGTGGGTGCTGAGTGTGGTGCCATCGGCGTTCTTGATGCGGGCATCGGTGTCGAACGCCGCAGCTTCGCAGGCCAGGGCCTTTTCGATGGCCTGCTCGGGGGTGATGTCCCAGGCGTGATAGAGGTCGAAATCCTGCAGGTCACGGGCCATCAGGGCCGGGTCGGCCAGGCCCGAGCATTCGTCCTCGGAGGTGTGCTTGGCGATGGCCAGGGCCGCCGCCACGGTTTCGCGAATGGCATCGCTGCCACTGGCTGAGGTGCTTGCCGAGCCCTTGCGCTGGCCCACATACAGGGTGATGCCGAAGCCCTGGTCGCGGTTGAACTCCACCGTCTCCACCTCGCGCTGGCGCACCGAGGTCGACAACCCCTGCTCCAGCGATACGGCCACTTCGCAGGCGCTGGCGCCCTGGCGCCGGGCTTCGGCGATGATCTGTTCGACCTGTTCCTGCAACGCCGGCAGGGCCTGCGGACCTACGCTCTGGACTGCACTCATGGTTTTCTCCACTCAAATTCTGCGTTCGGCTCGGGTCAATCTACGACCGGACCGGACAAGCGGCCCCCGACTGGTTATCATGGCGGCGATTCTCAGCGGACTGCCCCCATGGTTGATTCTTACGACACCGCCTTCGACGGCGAAAAAAGCAAAACCCAAATCAAGCGCGAGATGCAGGCGCTGGTTGATATGGGCGAGCGCCTTACCACGCTCAAGCCCGATATCCTGGCCAAACTGCCCTTGACCGACGAACTGCGCGCGGCCCTGGAAGAGCACAAGCGGCACACCGCGAACGAAGCCAAGCGCCGTCACAAGTCGTTCATCGGCAAGCTGATGCGCGACCAGGACATCGACGCGATCCTCGCGCTGCTCGACCAGCTCGACGCCTCTTCGCGCCAGTACAACGAACGCTTCCACAACCTCGAACGCTGGCGCGACCGGCTGATCGGCGGCACCGACGACGTACTGGAGAAGTTCGTCCAGGAATACCCGGACGCCGATCGCCAGCAGCTGCGCTCGCTGATCCGCCAGGCCCAGCACGAGCTGGCGCGCAACAAGGCGCCCACCGCCAGCCGCAAGATCTTCAAGTACATCCGCGACCTCGACGAAATCCAGCGCGGCCTGCGCTGATTCTCGCCACCGGGCAGGCACCCTGCCCGCCCGGTTTCATGCTCATGCGCCCGTGCCACCCACGGTGATCGCATCGATCTTCAGGGTCGGCTGGCCAACGCCCACCGGCACCGACTGCCCATCCTTGCCACAGGTACCCACACCACTGTCCAGCGACAGGTCGTTGCCGACCATCGACACCCGGCTCATGGCCTCGGGGCCGTTGCCGATCAGCGTCGCACCCTTGACCGGCGCGGTGATCTTGCCGTCTTCGATCAGGTAAGCCTCGCTGGTGGAGAACACGAACTTGCCGCTGGTGATGTCCACCTGGCCACCGCCGAGGTTGGCGCAGTAGATGCCACGCTTGACCGAGGCGATGATCTCAGCCGGGTCGCTTTCGCCGGCGCGCATGTAGGTGTTGGTCATGCGTGGCATCGGCAGGTGCGCATACGACTCGCGCCGCCCGTTGCCGGTGACTGCCATGCCCATCAGGCGGGCATTGAGCTTGTCCTGCATGTAGCCCTTGAGAATGCCGTTCTCGATCAGTGTGGTGCATTCGGTCGGGGTGCCTTCGTCATCCACGCTCAACGAACCGCGGCGCCCTTCGAGGGTGCCGTCGTCGACGATGGTGCACAGGCTGGACGCGACCTTCTCGCCCAGGTGGCCACTGTAGGCCGAGCTGCCCTTGCGGTTGAAATCGCCCTCCAGGCCATGCCCGACCGCCTCGTGCAGCAGCACACCGGACCACCCGGCGCCCATCACCACCGGCAAGGTGCCGGCCGGTGCCGGAATGGCCTCGAGGTTGACCAGTGCCTGGCGCAGCGCTTCGCGGGCAAAACCCATCACCCGCTCGTCGGTGAAGTAGCGGTAGTCGGTGCGCCCGCCGCCGCCATGCCCGCCACGTTCGCGACGGCCATTCTGCTCGACGATCACACTGACGTTGAAGCGCACCAGCGGCCGCACGTCGGCCGCCAGGCTGCCATCGGCAGCGGCCACCAGAATGCGCTCCCACACCCCGGCCATGCTCACGCTGACCTGCTGGATACGCGGGTCCAGGGCACGCGTGGCCACGTCGACACGCTTGAGCAGCTCGACCTTCTCGGCGCGGCTGAGCACATCCAGCGGGTTGCCCGGCGCATACAGCGCGGTCACGTCCTGGCTCTTGAAGGCCTGCACGCTGCCATTCTGGCCGGCGCGGGAAATGGAGCGCGCGGCGCGTGCAGCGGAAGTCAGGGCTTCGAGGTTGATCGCGTTGCTGTAGGCAAAGCCGGTCTTTTCACCAGACTGGGCGCGTACCCCGACCCCCTGGTCGAGGTTGAAGCTGCCTTCCTTGACGATGCCGTCTTCAAGCGCCCAGGACTCTGAAATCTGGCCCTGGAAGTACAGGTCGGCGGCGTCGATTCCCGGCCCGGCCAACTCGCCCAGCACCGATTGCAGGCTGTCGAGGGTCAGGCCGCCCGGCGCCAGCAGGTGATCGCTGACAGTGGATAACAACTCGCTCATAGTCACTCCGAGGTGTGCGCAGGCCGCAATGCGTCCTGCGAAAAAAAGCGCCGGTGCGAGGCCACCGGCATCCGCGCCCGAATGGACGCCTGTTCGCTGCTGTCGCGGGGCGCCAGCAGCACCGCTTCACCGCTGGCCTGCTGGGCAACGATACGCCCCCAGGGGTCGACGATGGCGGCATGGCCATGGGTTTCCCGTGACCCCGGGTGCGTGCCGCCCTGGGCGGCCGCCAATACGTAACACTGTGTCTCTATGGCCCTGGCGCGAATCAGCACGTCCCAATGGGCCGCACCGGTTACTGCAGTAAAGGCTGCCGGTGCACTGATCAGTTCGGCTCCGGCCGCACGCAGCGCGCTGTACAGCTCGGGAAAGCGCAGGTCGTAGCACACGCTCAGGCCCAGGCGCCCCACCGGGGTATCGGCCACCACCACCCGCGCGCCGTGGGCATAATCGTCCGACTCGCGGTAGCGGCCACGGTTGTCGGCCACATCCACATCGAACAGATGCAATTTGTCGTAGCGGGCCACCTGCTCGCCGTGCTCGTCGACCAGCAGGGAGCAGGCATGGGCTTTGGCCTCGGGCCGGTCGAGCGGCGGCAGCGGCAAGGTGCCCGCTACAATCCATAACCTGAGGTCGCGGGCGGCCTGTTTCAACCATGGCAGGATCGGCCCCTCCCCCAGCGCCTCGGCCCGGCCGATGGCGGCGCTGTCGCGCCGGCCCATGGCAGCGAAGTTTTCCGGCAGCACCGCCAGCCGCGCGCCCCCTTCGGCAGCCCGCTCCAGCAGGGCACGGGCCCGCGCCAGGTTGCCCGGCACATCGTCCTGGCTGACCATCTGAATAACCGCTGACGTCATGTCCATGTTCTAGCGCGACTTCTCGAAAGGTTTGATAAAGCTAATCTTAGGCTCTTTCCACGGGCCCTCGACGCGGTAATGCACACTGGCATAGCGCGCCACCCGATCCCCCAGCAGCCGGTCCACCAGGAACAGCGCCCCGCCCACCGCTGGCGCGCCCACGATCAGCGCCGCCAGGGGCAGGTTGTTGGTCACCGGCAAGGTCACCTGCAAGGTCGCATCGACCCGGTCCCGAACCATGTCCAGGGTGCCATCAAGCTCGAGGTTACTGGACGGGCCGGTCAGGGTGATCGGCTCGCGCGTCACATACACCCCCTCGCTTGCCACCAGCAGGCCCTTGACCCGGTCGTAGCTCAGGCCCTTGTCGAGCAGGTCGGAGAAGTCCAGGCGCAGGCGCCGGCCGATCGAGTTGAAATTGAGCAGGCCGAACACGCGCAAGGCCTGCGCCCCGCCTTCCACTTCGACGAACTGCCCCTTGCGCAGCAGGGCATCGAGGTTGCCGGAGAAGTGCTTGAGGCTGACCCAGGCCGGCGACCCCTGCCAGCGTCCGTCCACGTCCAGGCGGAAGTCTCGGCTGGTCACCGTCGGCGCGAAGCCCCAGGCGGTCAGCACATCGGCCAGGTTCTTGCCTTCCAGGCGCCCCTTGTACCAGCTGTCGCTGCGCCCCGGCGTGCCTTCCCAGGTGGCGGTGCCATCGATCGCCAGGCCCTTGAGGTTCAGGTCCAGGTCGTTCAGGGCCACGCCCTTGGAGGTGGGACGGGTTTTCAGCGCGACGCTGCCGAGCAGATCATCGCCAAGGAACAGCCTGCCGATGCTCAGGTCGATCGCCGGGATCTTGCGCGGGTCGACATCGGCCAGCGGGTCCGGTCCGTCCACTGCGCTGGCGTCGGCCGGGTCGGACGGCGGCAGGTGGAGGGTCGGCAGGTTGATCACGATCGGGGCGCCCTTGGCATCGGGCAGGCGGGCCGTGCCGATGACCTCCTTGCTGTCCAGGCGCAGGTTCCAGAAGTTGCTCCCGCGGTCCAGGCGTACCACTGCCTGGTTGAGGGTCTGGCCAAAGCCCTTGAGCTGGCCGATGCTCACGTCCAGGCTGTTGAGCACCTGCCGGGCATTGCCACCCGGATCGTCACCGGCCATCTGCTCGAACTGCTTCTGCCAGGGCTCAATGTCCAGCTGGGCGAGCCGGCCACGCACCCGCAGGCCCTGACCGGCCGGCAGTTGCGCCGTGCCGTTGCCCAGCAGCAGCTCACCGCGCCCCTGGCCGAGCTTGCCGGCAGGCGCGGCATAGGCCAGCCTGGCGACGTCGGCGTAGGCCACATCGAAGCGCTGTTGCGGCCCTTGCAGGTTCATCTTGAACTGCGTGGCCCGGGTTTCGCTGACCGCCTTGCCGAATGGCGCCGGCAGGTCCACTTTCAGGCCCTTGAGGGTAGAGTCGATGCTCAGCTGGTTTTCGCGGCTGCCGACACTGACCTGCAACTGGTAGGAAATTTCTCCGGAGGCTGGCAAGGGCTGGGTGAATTTCAGCCAGTCGGTCAGCGCCTTCAAGGCGATCTGGCCCTTGGCGGCGATACGGGTCTGCAATTGCCCAGGCTGCCCCTCGGCAAAGATCTGTGCGCTGATGGGCTTGTCGAAGGCGCGCGCGGTGATGTTCTGGCCGCTGAGCCCCTTGTCGAAGTCGAAGCGGAAAGTGCCGTTCAACTGGCTCAGCTCCAGCGGCGGTTCACTCAGCTTCAGGCGCGCCTGTTCGGTGCTGAAGTCCACCAGCACCTTGGGCTGCTGGCCGTGCTCCAGGGGGATATCGAGCTTGAGCTTGCCCTGCAGCGGGCCCTCGCCTTCCCAGCCGGCGAAGGTCGGGCCGGTACCGATCGGCGCGTCCTGCAGGATCTTCACCCCGTCGGCCAGGCGCCCGTCGAACTCTCCGTCCAGGTACAGGTGGGTATGCTCGCCTTCGTTCACATGGGGAATGTTCACGTCCACATTGCGCACCCGGGTGCCGAGCAACTGCCCGCTGCGCGCCTTGACCCGCACACCGGTGTCCTCGATGAACACGTCGCCATCGACCTTGCTCACGTGGGGCCAGCCGGGCTGGAAGTCCAGCTCGGCGTCATGCACCTTGAAGAACAGGCTGATGCTGCGCGACTCGGGGGTCGCGCCGTGGTGCAGCGAGCCCTGGTACTGGAAGTAGCCTTCATCCACCGCGCCCTTGAGGATTGCGGTGCGCAACCAGTGGTCCAGTGCAGGGCTGAGCACTTCGGGCAGGTACTTGGCGGTGTAGCGGCCATCGCCGTCGACCAGGCCCACACGCAGGTCCATGTAGTCTTCGCGTGCATCGTCGAACAGCAGCCGGATCAGGAAGTCGCCGGCAATCCTGCCCTCGTCACCCAGCACCTTAAGGTACGGCGCAACCAGGGTGAAACCCTCGGAGTCCAGTCGCCAGGTCAGGCGTGCATTGGCCTTCAGGTAATGCCAGGGGTCGGCGAAGATCGGCGTCAGGTGCAGCATGAACTTGTCGGTGTCCAGGCGCAGCTCGCCCTGGCCCAGGTCGCCGCTGATGCTGCCGCTGACATTCCCGGCAGCGGGGGCGCCGTGGTAGGCATTGAAGCCGACGCGGTCCAGGTTGGCTGCAAAGCTCAGGCGCTGATCGCCTTCGGCCCTGGGCCGCACGTCCAGGCGCACATTGCGCAGGCCGCCGGTGACCTTGAGGCCCTCGACCACGGCCATGCCCGCCTCCGGCAGCGGCGCGAGCGCCTGGATCAGCGGGGTCAGCGGGGTAAAATCGAGGCGGTCGGCCTGGATCGCCCACACTTCATCGGCCGGCTCGGTGGCGGCGCTCTGCCTGAGTTGAACGTGGGATTCCCAGCGGGTGTCGCCCAGGCTCATGGCCAGGGAATCGAGCACCACGTCAAAGCCCTTGTCGCTACGCCTGAACCAGGCATTGAGCGCCAGGTTCTCGACCTTTACCGCCTTGCGACCGGCATGCGCACCCTTGAGCTGCGGCGCGTTGAGGCGCAGCGTCGCGGTCTGCAACTGGCCTTTGCCCCACCCTACCCAGGCCTCGCCACCGGCACGCAGTTCGCTGGCCGTGTACGGGCCCAGCAGCCGCGCCGGCACCCATTTGGCCCAGTCGCTCTGTGGCAGGCTGAGGTAGGCATCCACCGCACCGTCGTGCCACTGGTCGGCGCGCACGCGGCTGCGCAGGCTCAGGCTCATCGGCTGGCCGTCGGGCAGGGTCAGGCGCGCATCCAGGCGCTGGCGCACGCTGCCGGTCTGCAGCCCGAGGCTCACATAGGTCAGGGTCATCGGCTCATGCGCGAACGGCTCCAGGGTCACCTGGCTGTCGAGCACCGACACCTTCGCCACCACCTGGCTGCGTTCGAGCAACTGCTGTACATCCAGTGGCTGATCATCCTGCACCGGCAGACCCTTGAGGCTCCAGTGACCGTTTTCATCTTCGTGCAGGTTCAGTTGCAGGCCGCCCAGTTCGACCTGGGCCAGGCGGACCTGGCGCTGCATCAGGCTGGCCCACAGGTCGGGCACCACCTTGACCTCGTCCAGGCGCAAGGCGCCGGCGCCTTCGCCCAGCTGCACGTCGCGCACGCGCAACACCGGCGCAAGACCGCTCCAGCGGCCTTCCAGGGCACCGATATGCACCGGCATGCCCAGTGCGGCCTCGGCCTTCTGCTCCACCTCGGCGCGGTACTCGGCAACCAGTGGCACCAGCTCGCGGCCAAGGCTGACGTACAACGCCACCAGCACGGCAAGCAAGGCGCACAGGCCAAGCCCCCAACGGGTCAAGATGCCCAGAACGCGGATCAGACGCTCCATGGCAAGGGCTCCCCGTGTGGTCCGTTAACTATGGCCCGGTACGCGCAGTTTTCCAGCGCAGGGTAGGTTTCAACGCGAGTCAGAGCAGCACCACATCGTATTGTTCCTGGGAATACATGGACTCCACCTGGAAGCGGATGGTTCGCCCGATGAATGCCTCCAGCTCCGCCACGTTGCCCGATTCCTCGTCGAGCAGGCGGTCCACCACCTTCTGGTTGGCCAGCACCCGGTAGCCTTCGGCCTGGTAGGCGCGGGCCTCGCGCAGGATCTCGCGGAAAATTTCGTAACAGATGGTCTCAGGGGTCTTCAGCTTGCCGCGGCCCTGGCAACTGGCGCATGGTTCGCACAGCACCTGTTCAAGGCTTTCGCGGGTGCGCTTGCGGGTCATCTGCACCAGCCCCAGCTCGGTGATGCCGATGATGTTGGTCTTGGCGTGATCACGTTCCAGCTGTTTTTCCAGGGTACGCAGTACCTGGCGCTGGTGCTCTTCGTCTTCCATGTCGATGAAGTCGATGATGATGATGCCGCCGATGTTGCGCAGGCGCAGTTGGCGGGCAATCGCCGTGGCAGCCTCCAGGTTGGTCTTGAAGATGGTCTCTTCGAGGTTGCGGTGGCCGACGAAGGCCCCGGTGTTGACGTCGATGGTGGTCATAGCCTCGGCCGGGTCAACCACCAGGTAGCCGCCGGACTTGAGCGGCACCTTGCGCTCCAGCGCACGCTGGATCTCGTCCTCGACGCCATACAGGTCGAAGATCGGCCGCTCCCCCGGGTAGTGCTCCAGGCGGTCGGCGATTTCCGGCATCAGCTCGGCGACGAACTGCGTGGTCTTCTGGAAGGTTTCCCGTGAATCGATGCGGATCTTCTCGATCTTGGGGTTGACCAGGTCGCGCAGGGTACGCAGGGCCAGGCCCAGGTCTTCGTAGATTTCGGTGGGTGCGCCAACGGTCTTGATCTGGGCCCCGATCTGGTCCCACAAGCGACGCAGGTAGCGGATGTCCATGACGATCTCGTCGGCGCCGGCGCCCTCGGCCGCGGTGCGCAGGATGAACCCGCCGGCGTCCTGGATGTTCTCCTGGGCGATGCAGTCGGTGACCACCTGCTTGAGCCGCTCGCGTTCGCCTTCGTCCTCGATCTTCAGCGAGATGCCCACATGGCTGGTACGCGGCATGTACACCAGATAGCGCGACGGGATCGACAGCTGGGTAGTCAGGCGTGCGCCCTTGGAGCCGATCGGGTCCTTGGTCACCTGCACCACCAGGCTCTGGCCTTCGTGCACCAGGGCACTGATGGTCTCGACACTGGCGCCTTCGCGCTGGGAGATTTCCGAGGCGTGGATGAACGCCGCGCGCTCCAGGCCGATGTCGACGAACGCCGCCTGCATGCCGGGCAGCACCCGCACCACCTTGCCCTTGTAGATGTTGCCGACGATGCCCCGCCGCTGGGTGCGCTCGACGTGCACCTCCTGAAGAACACCGTTCTCCACCACCGCCACGCGTGATTCCATCGGCGTGATATTGATCAGAATCTCTTCACTCATGGCAGGCTCTCGTCAAAGGTCTTCAGCTAATGATGGATTGCCCGGCGGTCGCTGGCGAGCAATTAAAGGGGTACGGGCAGTTCCTCGCTCAACGGGGCGGCAGGCCTTGCCAGCAGGGAATGGCAAATTGCTCCAGCAGCTCGGCGGTTTCGCTCAGCGGCAAGCCGACCACCGCCGAGTAGCTGCCCTGCAGCGCCTTGACGAAAATTGCCGCCAGGCCCTGGATCGCGTAGCTGCCGGCCTTGTCCTGCGGCTCGCCGCTGGCCCAGTAGGCCAGGGCCTGTTCGGGGCTGATGGGGCGCAGGCTGACGCGGCTGGCAACGTTCACGCTCAGGCAGCGCTCGCCATCGGTCACCGCCACTGCCGTCAGCACGTCGTGCTCGCGTCCGGACAATGCGGCCAGCATGGCCAGGGCGTCGGCCTGCCCCTGCGGCTTGCCGAGGATCTGCCCGTCAAGCACCACCGCAGTGTCGGCGCCCAGTACCGCCAGGTGCCCTTCCACGCCGCTGGCGCGCAACACCGCCAGGCCGGCAGCCGCCTTCTCGCGCGCCAGGCGCTCGACATAGGCGTCAGCCGGTTCGGCATCCAGAGGGGTTTCATCGATGCTGGCGGCCACCGGGGTGAACGGCACGCCGATCTGGGAGAGCAGCTCACGTCGGCGTGGCGAACCAGAGGCCAGGTACAGCGGGGTCATGTGACGTCTCCGTGTCAGCGTCGGTGGGCAACGCGAATCAGTTGATACTCAGGCGTCGGCGCAGGCCGCGCAAGGCGAAGCTGATCCAGGGCCACAGCAGCGCACTGATCACCGCCGGCCACACCAGCGCCAGGGTCGGCTGGCGATTGCCGGTCAGGGCGCTGAGCCACAGCTGAACCAGCTGGGCCAGGCCGAAGATCACCAGAATCACCAGGCTCTGCTGCCACATGGGGAACATGCGCAGGCGTTGCTGCAGCGACAGCACCAGGAAGGTGATAAGCACCAGCACCAGGGCGTTCTGCCCCAGCAGCGTGCCGTACAGCACGTCCTCGGCAAGCCCCAGCACGAATGCGGTGGTCATGCCGACCTTGTGCGGCAGGTGCAGCGTCCAGAAGGCCAGCAGCAGGGCCAGCCACAGCGGACGGAAAATCTCCATGAACGGCAGCGTGGGCCACACGCTCAGCAGCAGGCCGATCAGGAAGGTCAACCAGACCACCCAACCGTTGCGGCTACGGGTACTGCTCATCAGTGTCTCTCCCGAGAAGTGGCCGGGGCGGCTGCAGGGGCAGCGGGCGCGGCGGCAGGAGCAGGTGCAGGGGTTGGCGCAGGCGTGCCCGGCGCAGCGGGTGCGGCAGGTGCGCCCGGCGCGGCAGCCGGCATGCTGCCATCGATCGGGCTCTGCGCCTGGCGATCAGCCGCTTCCTGAGCCTGCGCGGCATCGGCGGCGCGCTGTTCGGGGGTACGGCTGTCGGAAAACACCAGCAGCATGTAGCGGCTGCGGTTGAGCGCCGCGGTCGGCACCGCCCGCACGATGGCGAACGGCTGCCCGGAGTCGTGGATCACCTCGCGCACCGTGGCCACCGGGTAGCCGGCCGGGAAGCGCTGGCCCAGGCCGGAACTGACCAGCAGGTCGCCTTCCTTGATGTCGGCGGTGTCGGCCACGTGGCGCAGTTCCAGGCGTTCGGGATTGCCGGTGCCGCTGGCAATCGCGCGCAGGCCGTTGCGGTTGACCTGCACCGGAATGCTGTGGGTGGTGTCGGTGAGCAGCAGTACCCGCGAGGTGTACGGCATCAGCTCGACCACCTGGCCCATCAGGCCACGGGCGTCGAGCACCGGCTGGCCCAGCACCACGCCGTCGCGTTCGCCCTTGTTGATCAGGATGCGGTGGGTAAAGGGGTTGGGGTCGACGCCGATCAGCTCGGCCACCTCGACCTTCTCGTTGACCAGCGCCGAGGAGTTGAGCAACTCGCGCAGGCGCACGTTCTGCTCGGTCAGGGCCGCCAGCTTCTGCAGGCGACCTTGCAGCAGCAAGGCTTCGGTCTTGAGTTTCTCGTTCTCGGCGATCAGCTCGGTGCGGCTGCCGAACTGGCTGGCCACGCCCTGCCACATGCGTTGCGGGAAGTCGCTGATGGTATAGGAAGGCATCAGCACCAGCGCCATCTGGCTGCGCAGCGGCTTGAGCAAGGTAAAGCGGGCGTCCACCACCATCAGGGCGATAGACAGCACAACCAGCACAAGCAGGTGCACGCCCAGCGAAGGGCCTTTGGCGAAAAGCGGTTTAATAGGCCGCTCCTCGAAGATTCAGGGGGTCATTCATACGGCAACGCACCGGCCTGCTTGCAGGATGGATGGAAACGACGCCCACACGCGCCACCAGCACATACAGGTAGCACTGTGGGCGCTACCTGTAAACCGGGGGACGGGGCGGGCGGTCAGCAAATCACTCGCTGGAGAGCAGGTCCATGGTGTGTTTGTCCATCATCTCCAGCGCGCGACCGCCGCCACGGGCGACACAGGTCAGCGGGTCTTCGGCGACGATCACCGGCAGGCCGGTTTCCTGGGCCAGCAGCTTGTCCAGGTCGCGCAGCAGCGCACCACCACCGGTCAGCACCAGGCCGCGCTCGGCGATGTCCGAAGCCAGCTCCGGTGGCGATTGCTCCAGGGCGCTCTTGACCGCCTGCACGATGGTCGCCAGCGATTCCTGAAGGGCTTCGAGCACTTCGTTGGAGTTCAGGGTGAAGGCACGTGGCACGCCTTCGGCCAGGTTGCGGCCGCGTACGTCGACTTCACGCACTTCGCCGCCCGGGTAGGCAGTACCGATTTCCTGCTTGATACGCTCGGCGGTGGACTCGCCGATCAGGCTGCCGTAGTTGCGGCGCACGTAGGTGACGATGGCCTCGTCGAAACGGTCGCCACCCACACGCACGGATTCGGCGTACACCACACCATTGAGGGAGATCAGTGCGATTTCGGTGGTACCACCACCAATATCGACGACCATCGAACCACGGGCTTCCTCGACCGGCAGGCCGGCACCGATGGCGGCGGCCATTGGCTCTTCGATCAGGAACACTTCACGGGCACCGGCACCGAGGGCCGACTCGCGAATGGCGCGGCGCTCTACCTGGGTCGACTTGCACGGAACGCAGATCAGCACGCGAGGGCTGGGCTGCAGAAAACTGTTTTCGTGAACCTTGTTGATGAAGTACTGCAGCATCTTTTCGCAGACGCTGAAATCGGCGATCACGCCGTCCTTCATCGGACGAATGGCAGCGATGTTGCCGGGCGTACGGCCGAGCATGCGCTTGGCCTCGGTGCCGACAGCGACGACACTTTTCTGGTTGCCGTGAGTACGAATGGCCACAACCGAAGGCTCATTCAGGACGATACCGCGCTCACGCACGTAAATAAGGGTGTTGGCAGTGCCCAGGTCGATGGAAAGATCGCTGGAAAACATGCCACGCAGTTTCTTGAACATGGGAAAGTGACCCTAGGCAACGCGTGGGTAAAAAAGTGCGGCAAACTCTAACAACGGCGGGGATTTTGGGCAAGGCGCCAATATGTTAAATTGGCAGTTTTTCCGAGCAAGCCAGCACACAATCGCGGCCTTATGACCGTAAATCTGCCAGCATGTTCCTCATTCGCGGACCAATTCCGTTTTTTGTTTTCCCCTGGAGATCCCCATGGCGCTTGAACGCTGCGACGTGGAAAAGATCGCTCACCTGGCCCGCCTGGGCCTCAATGAAGCCGATCTTCCGCGCACTACCGATGCCTTGAACAGTATTCTGGGTTTGGTCGACCAGATGCAAGCGGTCGACACCACTGGCATCGAGCCACTGGCCCACCCCCTTGAAGCCCGTCAGCGCCTGCGTGCCGACGTGGTAACAGAAAGTAACCAGAGAGACAGCTACCAGGCCATCGCCCCGGCGACCGAAAGCGGCCTGTACCTGGTTCCTAAAGTCATCGAGTAAGGGAATAGAGCCTGCCATGCATCAACTGACCCTGGCCGAGATCGCCCGCGGACTCGCCGACAAAGCCTTTTCTGCCGAAGAGCTGACCCGCACGCTACTGGCGCGCATCCAGCAGCTCGACCCGCAAATCAACAGTTTCATCAGCGTCACCGAAGACCTGGCCCTGGACCAGGCGCGTGCCGCCGACGCCCGCCGTGCTGGCGGTGAAACCGGCGCCCTGCTGGGCGCCCCCATCGCCCACAAGGACCTGTTCTGCACCCAGGGCGTGCGCACCAGCTGCGGCTCGAAGATGCTCGACAACTTCGTCTCGCCGTATGACGCCACCGTGGTCAGCAAGCTGGCCGAGGCCGGCATGGTCACCCTGGGCAAGACCAACATGGACGAGTTCGCCATGGGTTCGGCCAACGAATCCAGCCACTACGGCGCGGTGAAGAACCCGTGGAACCTCGAACACGTGCCGGGCGGTTCGTCCGGCGGTTCGGCCGCTGCCGTGGCCGCGCGCCTGCTGCCGGCCACCACCGGCACCGACACCGGCGGTTCGATCCGCCAGCCGGCGGCGCTGACCAACCTCACCGGCCTCAAGCCGACCTACGGTCGCGTGTCGCGCTGGGGCATGATTGCCTACGCCTCCAGCCTCGACCAGGGTGGCCCGCTGGCGCGTACCGCCGAAGACTGCGCGCTGCTGCTGCAGGCCATGGCCGGTTTCGACGCCAAGGACTCCACCAGCATCGACGAACCGGTGCCCGACTACAGCGCCCCGCTCAACGCCTCGCTGCAGGGCCTGCGCATCGGCCTGCCGAAGGAGTACTTCGGTGCCGGCCTGGACCCGCGCATCGCCGACCTGATCCAGGCCAGCGTCAAGGAGCTGGAAAAGCTCGGCGCGGTGGTCAAGCAGATCAGCCTGCCGAACATGCAGCACGCGATCCCTGCGTACTACGTCATCGCCCCGGCCGAAGCCTCGTCCAACCTCTCGCGTTTCGACGGCGTGCGCTTCGGCTACCGCTGCGAAGACCCCAAGGACCTCACCGACCTGTACAAGCGTTCGCGCGGTGAAGGCTTCGGCCCCGAGGTGCAGCGGCGCATCATGGTCGGCGCCTACGCGCTGTCGGCCGGCTACTACGATGCCTACTACCTGCAGGCGCAGAAGATCCGCCGCCTGATCAAGAACGACTTCATGGCCGCCTTCGAAGAGGTCGACGTGATTCTCGGCCCGACCACGCCCAACCCGGCCTGGAAGCTTGGCGCCAAGAACAGCGACCCGGTCGCCGCCTACCTGGAAGACGTCTACACCATCACCGCCAACCTCGCCGGCCTGCCAGGCCTGTCGATGCCGGCCGGTTTTGTCGACGGCCTGCCGGTCGGCGTGCAACTGCTGGCCCCGTATTTCCAGGAAGGCCGCCTGCTCAACGTCGCGCACCGCTATCAGCAAGTGACTGATTGGCACACCCGCGCACCTACCGGCTTCTGAGGGACAGACACATGCAATGGGAAGTTGTGATCGGGCTGGAAATTCATACCCAGCTCGCCACCCAGTCGAAGATTTTCTCCGGCAGCGCCACCACGTTCGGCTCCGAGCCGAACACCCAGGCCAGCCTGATCGACCTGGGCATGCCCGGCGTACTGCCGGTGCTCAACGAAGAAGCCGTGCGCATGGCCTGCATGTTCGGCCTGGCGATCGACGCCGAAATCGGCGAGCACAACGTGTTCGCGCGCAAAAACTACTTCTACCCCGACCTGCCCAAGGGCTACCAGATCAGCCAGATGGAGCTGCCGATCGTCGGCAAGGGCTACCTGGACATCGCCCTTGAAGACGGCACCGTCAAGCGCATCGGCATCACCCGCGCACACCTGGAGGAAGACGCCGGCAAGAGCCTGCACGAAGACTTCAGCGGCGCCACGGGCATCGACCTGAACCGCGCCGGCACGCCGCTGCTGGAAATCGTCTCCGAGCCGGAAATGCGCAGCGCCAAGGAAGCCGTGGCCTACGTCAAGGCGATCCACGCACTGGTGCGCTACCTGGGCATCTGCGACGGCAACATGGCCGAGGGCTCGCTGCGCTGCGACTGCAACGTGTCGATCCGGCCCAAGGGCCAGGTCGAGTTCGGCACCCGCTGCGAGATCAAGAACGTCAACTCGTTCCGCTTCATCGAGAAGGCGATCAACACCGAGGTGCAGCGCCAGATCGAACTGATCGAGGATGGCGGCCGGGTGATCCAGGAAACCCGCCTGTACGACCCGAACAAGGACGAGACCCGCTCCATGCGCAGCAAGGAGGAGGCCAACGACTACCGTTACTTCCCCGACCCGGACCTGCTGCCGGTGGTCATCGAGCCGGCGTTCCTCGACGCCATCCGCGCCACCCTGCCCGAACTGCCGCCGCAGAAGCGCGAGCGCTTCCAGAGCCAGTTCGGCCTGTCGGCCTACGACGCCAACGTGCTGGCCTCCAGCCGCGAACAGGCCGACTACTTCGAGCAGGTGGTCGGTGTGTGTGGCGATGCCAAGCTGGCGGCCAACTGGGTCATGGTCGAGCTGGGCAGCCTGCTGAACAAGCTGGGCCTGGAGATCGACCAGGCGCCGGTCAGCGCCGCGCAACTGGGCGGCATGCTGCAGCGCATTCTGGACAACACCATCAGCGGCAAGATCGCCAAGGTGGTGTTCGAGAAGATGGCCGCCGGTGAAGGCGATGCCGACCAGATCATCGAGGCCGAAGGCCTGAAACAGGTGACCGACACCGGCGCGATCGAGAAGGTGCTGGACGAAGTGCTGGCGGCCAACGCCGAGCAGGTCGAGCAGTACCGCGCGGCGGACGAGGCCAAGCGCGGCAAGATGTTCGGCTTCTTCGTCGGCCAGGCGATGAAGGCGTCCAAGGGCAAGGCCAACCCGCAACAGGTGAACCAATTGCTCAAGAGCAAGCTCGAAGGCTGAACCGCGTCGCCTGCATTCGCCGGCAACGCCGGCTCCTACAAGGACGCACCAATCCCTGCAGGAGCCGGCGTTGCCGGCGAAGGCCACACCACGGAGTAACCGGATACATGTGGCGTCCCCTCAGCGCACTGCTCGCGCTTTTCACCCTGCTCGCCGGCTGTGCCAGCCACACCCTCGACCCCCGCGGTTACGACCAGACCGGCACTGCCTCCTATTACGGTTCCCGCCATCACGGCAAGCGAACCGCCAGTGGCGAACCCTTCGACCAGCACGGCCTGACCGCCGCCCATCGCAGCCTGCCCTTCGGCACCCGCGTGCAGGTCACCAACCTCGCCAACGACCGCCGCGTCGTGGTACGCATCAACGACCGCGGCCCGCATACCCGGGGTCGACTCATCGACCTGTCACGCGCCGCCGCCGACCAACTGGGCATGCTCCGTAGCGGAACCGCGCGGGTACGGGTACAAAGTCTCAGCAACTGACCCTGCTTCGGAGCACGACCATTTTCGACCTGGCCGCTTTACCCACCTTCAGCCTGCTGCAACTGGCCCTGGGCCTGCTGCTGCTGATCACCGGCGCCGAACTGCTGGTGCGCGCCGCCCTGCGCCTGGCCGCCAGCCTGCAGGTGCGTCCGCTGATCATCGGCCTGAGCCTGGTGGCCTTCGGCAGCAGCGCCCCGCAACTGACCGTGAGCCTGCAGGCGGCCTACACCGGCGCACCCGACGTGGCGGTGGGCAGCGTGATCGGCAGCAACATCTTCAACGTGCTGGTCACCCTGGGCCTGGCCGCCCTGATCATCCCCCTGCGCGTTTCGCGGCAACTGGTACGCCTGGATATCCCCCTGATGATCGGCGCCAGCCTGCTGGTGTACCTGCTGGCCCTGGACGAACGCATCGGCCGCCTCGAAGGCGCCCTGCTGCTGCTCGGGCTGGTTGCCTACCTGGCCATCCTGTGGCACCAGTCACGCCACCACGCACGCACCTACCCCGCCCCCGGCCCGCGGCCGCAGCGTGGCGTCGGCTTCTGGTTCGGCCCCCTGGCACTGATGCTCACCGGCCTGGGCCTGCTGAGCCTGGCCGGGCACCTGTTGCTGGAGGCAGCAGTGGAAGTGGCCGTCGACCTGGGCCTGTCGGAGCGGGTGATCGGCCTGACCGTGGTGGCGGTATGCACCTCGCTGCCGGAGCTGGCCACCTCGCTGATCGCCGCCTTGCGCGGCGAGCGTGAAATCGCCGTGGGCAACGTGATCGGCAGCAACCTGTTCAACCTGCTGGCGGTGCTCGGGCTGACCGCGCTGGTGGCCCCGGTGCCGCTGTCGATCTCGCCCAACGCGCTGGCCTTCGACCTGCCGGTGATGCTCGGCGTGGCCGTGCTGACCCTGCCGGTGTTCTATTCCGGCTACCGCGTCACCCGCGCCGAAGGTCTGGTGTTCCTGTGTCTTTACCTGGCCTATGGTTTGCACGTGGTGGCCTTCACCACCGGCATGCCGCTGGCCAACCGTCTGGAGCAGCTGATGCTGCTCTATGTCCTGCCGACGCTGGCGGTGGTGCTGATGTACACCACCGTGCGCGCCTGGCGCCGCCAACACTAAGGAAAACAACATGGGCGAGAGCAACAAAACCGGCGAACAGGTTCGCCGCCAGGTCATGGGCGATGCATTCGTGGACCGTGCACTGGGCAATGCCACCGAGTTCACCGAGCCGCTGCAGGCGTTCGTCAACGAGCACGCCTGGGGCAGCGTGTGGAGCCGCGAGGGCCTGCCGCTGAAAACCCGCAGCCTGATCACCCTGGCGGCGCTGACCGCGCTCAAGTGCCCGCAGGAGCTCAAGGGCCACGTGCGTGGCGCCCTGAACAACGGCTGTACGGTGGAAGAGATTCGCGAGGCGTTGCTGCATTGCGCCGTGTACGCCGGCGTACCGGCGGCGATCGATGCGTTTCGCGCCGCCCAGGAAGTGATCGACAGCTACCAGCAGGGCTGACCGATCACCCCGCAGGGCCGTCAGCCGGCGACGGCGGCGGCCTTCTGCCCCTTCTTCTTGAGCCAGAACGCCACGCCCAGGGTGGCGATCCAGGCCGGAATCAGCAGTACCGAGATGCGGATCGGCGGGGTCAGGTACATCACCACCAGAATCAGCACGATGAACGCCAGGCACAGGTAATTGGTCACCGGGTGCCCCCAGCTCTTGTAGAAGGTCGACTCGCCGGCAGCGATCTTGGCCTTGCGAAACTTCAGGTGGGTGATGCTGATGCTCGCCCAGTTGATCACCAGTGCCGACACCGCCAGCGCCATCAGCAGGCCGAAGGCTTCGCCCGGCATCAGGTAGTTGATCAGCACGCACAGGCCGGTGGCCACCGCCGATACGCCCAGCGCCGCCAGCGGCACGCCACGACGGTTGATCTTGAGCAGTGCGCGCGGCGCATCACCCTGGCTGGCCAGGCCGAACAGCATGCGGCTGTTGCAGTACACGCAGCTGTTGTACACCGACAGCGCGGCAGTCAGCACCACCACGTTGAGAATGGTGGCCACCAGGTTGCTGTCCAGGTTGTGGAAGATCATCACGAACGGGCTGCCGCCCTGCACCACCTTCTGCCAGGGGTACAGCGACAGCAGCACCGCCAGTGCGCCGATGTAGAAGATCAGGATGCGGTACACCACCTGGTTGGTCGCGCGTGGAATGCTGTAGCGCGGGTTGTCCGCCTCGGCCGCGGTGATGCCGACCAGCTCCAGCCCGCCGAAGGAGAACATGATCACCGCCATCGCCATCACCAGCCCGGTGATGCCATTGGGGAAGAACCCGCCGTACTGCCACAGGTTGGCCACGCTGGCATCCGGCCCGCCGCTGCCGCTGGCCAGCAGCCAGGCGCCGAAGCCGATCATGCTGACGATGGCGATCACCTTGACCAGCGCGAACCAGAATTCCAGCTCGCCGTACACCTTGACCTGGGTGAGGTTGATCAGGTTGATCGCCACGAAGAAGATCGCTGCAGTGGCCCAGGTGGGGAAGTCCGGCCACCAGTACTGCACGTAGATACCCACCGCCGTCAGCTCGGCCATGCCCACCAGCACATAGACCACCCAGTAGTTCCAGCCCGAGACGAAGCCGGCGAACTCGTTCCAGTAGCGGTGCGCAAAGTGGCTGAAGCTGCCCGCCACCGGTTCCTCGACCACCATCTCACCCAGCTGGCGCATGATGAAAAAGGCCATCAGGCCGGCGATGGCGTAGCCCAGCAGCACGGCAGGGCCTGCCATCTGGATGGTCTGGGCGATGCCCAGGAACAACCCGGTGCCGATGGCGCCGCCCAGCGCGATCAACTGGATGTGACGGTTCTTCAGGCCGCGATGCAAACGCTCGGGCGTGATCTGGTCTTGCATGAAGTGTCCTCAGGCAGGGAGGCCGTTATTTTGAGTGTGGGCGACAGGATCTAGATCCAGCCGCCCCACTGCAAGATAAATATGCCGATATTCGTCGTAACTGCGGCCATCAGCGTGGTAATCACGATGATCGAGGCGGCCAGCTGGTGATTGCCGTTGGCCGCGCGCGCCATCACGTAGCTGGACGCGGCGGTGGGGCTGGCGATGTACAGGAACAGCACCCCCAGCTCCGCGCCGCGAAAGCCGCACAGCCAGGCACCGAAGGTGGCCAGCAGCGGCAGCCACACCATCTTTACCAGGCTGGCACTCAGCGCCATGCGCCCGCTGGCGTGCAACGAGGCCATCGACAGCGTGCCGCCGATGCAGATCAGCGCCAGCGGCAGGGTCATCTGCGCCAGGTAGTCACCGGAGGTCAGCAGCCAGTTGGGCAGCCCCACCTTGGCATACGCCAGCACGCCGGCCACCAGCACACTGATGATCAGCGGGTTGCGCAGGATGCTCTTGAGGATGCTCCAGGGGTCGGACTTGATGGTCGGGCTGTACACCGCCAGCACCACGGCCGACAGCGAGTTGTAGAGCAGGATCACCAGCCCGGCCAGCACCGCGCCGATGGAGATGCCATGATCGCCGTACATGCTCCCGGCCAGCGCCAGGCCGATGACCGCATTGTTGCCGCGAAAGCCGCCCTGGGCGTAGATGCCGCGATCTTCACGGGGGCAGCGCCAGATCGCGATCAGCCAGGCCAGGCCGAAACTGCCCAGGGTGGCGACGGTGAAGTACAGCAGCAGCGAGGGCTGGACCGCCGCCTCGAGATCGGCGTGGTAGATGCCCAGAAACAGCAGCGCCGGCATGCTCACGTTGAACACCAGGGCCGAGGCGGTCTGGATGAAGCTGTCGTTGATGGCGTTGATGCGGCGCAGCAGCACGCCCATGAACATCATCGCGAACACCGGCGCGGTGATGTTCAGGGTCTGGAGAAAAAGGGCGAGCATGCAGGTGGTCCCGTCGGCGTCGTTAGGGAGCTAATCATACGTCAACCTTGGGGCTGCCACGCAGCCCCTTCGGCGCCAGTGCCGGCGCCATCAGGTTCACACCGACCACGTAGGAGCCGGCCTTGCCGGCGAAGAGGCCCTGAGGTTCAGCGCCGAACCGGGCGCTTCTGCAATTTGCGCTGCAGGGTACGCCGGTGCATGCCCAGCGCCCGTGCCGTGGCCGAGATATTGCCCTCATGCTCGGTCAGCACACGCTGGATGTGCTCCCACTGCAGGCGGTCCACCGACATCGGGTTTTCCGGTACCAGCGTGTCCAGGTCGGCGTGCTCGGACGCCAGCGCCGCCAGCACGTCGTCGGCATCGGCCGGCTTGCACAGGTAATTGCAGGCGCCGCGCTTGATCGCCTCCACCGCGGTGGCAATGCTCGAATAGCCGGTGAGGATCACCACGCGCATCTCCGGGTCCAGCTCCAGCAGCTTGGGCAGCAGCACCAGCCCGGAGTCGCCCTCCATCTTCAGGTCCAGCGTGGCGTAGTCCGGCACGTCCTGCTGGGCAATCTGCAGGCCCTCTTCGGCAGAACCCGCCGTGCTCACGCGAAACCCGCGCCGGCTCATGGCCCGGGCCATCACCCGGGTAAACGTGGCGTCGTCATCCACCAGCAGCAGGTGCGGCAGCTCTTCGCCTTCAGCCTGAATTTCATCACTCATCACACGTCTCCTCGCGCGTCACGCGGCAGGCGCAGCTCGGTGAGCGTACCGCCTTCCTCATGACTATAGAGTTTTACCGAGCCGCCAGCACGGGTCACGCTGGCCTTGCTCAAGAACAGGCCCAGGCCGAAGCCCTTGCCCTTGGTGGTAAAGAAGGGTTTGCCGATCTGCTCGGCGATCGCCACCGGCACGCCGGGGCCATGGTCGCGAATGCTGATCACGATGTCCTCGGCGTCCCAGTCCAGGTACACCTCCAGGTCATTGGGGCAGGCATCGGCTGCATTGTTCAACAGGTTCAGCAGGGCCTGGGTCAGGTCCGGCGGCGGCGCCAGGCGCGGCACCGTACCCTGGCCCAGGCGCTGGAAGCGATAGCTGGCCTCGGGGCGCATCAGGTGCCAGCGGTTGAGCGCCTCGTCCAGCCAGAAGCTCGCCTCCTGCTCCTGCACCGCCATGCGCCGATTGGCCTCGGCGGCGCGCACCAGGTTCTGCAAGGTGTGCTTGCACTGCTTGACCTGCTCCTGCAGCGTCTCCAGGTCTTCCTGCAGCAGCGGGTCGGTGTGGTCCTGGCGCATCTCGTTGATCAGCACGCTCATGGTCGCCAGCGGCGTACCCAGCTCATGGGCGGCACCGGCGGCCTGGGTGGCCACGGCCAGCAGTTGCTGGTCGCGCAGGCCTTCCTCGCGGCGCTGGGCCTGGAACTGCTGCTGGCGACGCAGCTCTTCGGCCATCTTGGCGGCAAAGAAGGTGATCACCCCGGCGGCCAGGGCAAAACTCAGCCACATGCCGTAGATCTGCATCTTCTCGCGGGCCATGGGGAAGGTTTCGAGCGGGAAGTACTGCACCAGCAGCAGGGTGTAGGCCACCAGCGCAATGCCCGACAGAATCAGCGAATACAGCCATGGCAGCGTCACCGCGGCAATCGCCAGGGGCACCAGGTAATAGGACACGAAGGGGTTGGTCGAGCCCCCGGAAAAATACAGCAGCGCACTGTGGATCAGCAGGTCGCAGGCCAGCTGCACCGCATACTCCAGCTCGGTGACCGGCAGCGAGGTGCGCAGCCGGATGGCCGTGAGCACGCACAGCACCATGGAGAACCCCAGGGTGATGCTCAGCGCCAGCCACGGCAGTGGCAGCAGTTCGGTCCAGTAGGCGACCGCCACCGAACCGGCCTGGGCGGCCAGCACCAGGGTGCGGATGAAGGTCAGGCGCCAGAGGTTCTGACGTGTGGCAGACAGCATGAGTACGGGGGCGAGCATGAGCTCTCCTGATGAGTGCTCCAGGTGAATCGTGGCGAGTATACCCAAGCTGCACCCCGCGCTGCAGCAATGCGGCAAAGCGCCACAGGCACACCGGCATCGATGATGGCTTTTTGAACCTCGTCGGTTTGTGCGAGTCTGATGGGGTCTGCGTGGTCGGGATCGACCGCCGCCACGCCTCAATTTCAAGGAGTTGCCCATGCACACTGTGTCTCGCGCCAGTACCACCCTCGTCCTCGCGACCGGCCTGTTTGCCAGCTTTGCGGCACTGGCCGACGAGCCTCGCTACAACCAGGTTTCACTGCGCGCCGAAGCCAGCAAGGAAGTCGCCCGCGACCTGATGGTCGTGACCCTGTATACCGAGGCGCAGAACACCGACCCGGCCAAGCTGGCCAACGAGATCACCACCAGCATGAACAAGGCGCTGGAAAAGGCCCGTGCGGTCAAGGACGTCAAGCTCAGCCAGGACAGCCGCAACAGCTACCCGATCTACGACAACAAGAACCAGAAGATCACCGGCTGGCGCGAACGTGCCGAGCTGCGCCTGGAAAGCGCGAACTTCCCGGCGCTGTCCAAGCTCACCGGCGAGCTGCTGCAGGACCTGAAGATGGGCGGGATGGATTTCGCCATCGCCCCGGCCACCCGCAAGAGCAGCGAAGACGCCCTGCTCAAGGATGCCATCGACGCCTTCAAGGCCCGCGCCCAGCTGACCACCGAAGCCCTCGGCGGCAAGGGCTACAAGGTGGTCAACCTGAACCTCAACAGCAGCGGCTACCCGCACCCCTACGCCCGCGGCGCCATGATGATGAAGGCCAGCATGGACGCCGAAGCCGCGCCAAGCCCGGAAATCGAAGCCGGTACCAGCCAGGTCAGCCTCAGCGCAGACGGCACCATCGAAGTGCTGATGCCCTGATTCACCCGCGGGCAACGCCTGCATCGCTGTCAGCTATGGTTTGAGGGTCGCGCTGGTCAACAGGCCAGCCTCCCTGCCCGCCGAGCGGCCCCACTGGCCGCCCGGCGCACCAATGACATCGATGAGGCCAACAATGCTCAAACACGCGGTCCTTCCCTACCTGCTCGGCGCAGGCCTGCTGGCCGGCGCACCGCTGGCCCATGCGGCCAGCAACCTGGTGTTCTGCTCCGAGGGCAGCCCGGCGGGCTTCGACCCGGGCCAGTACACCACCAGCACCGACTTCGACGCCTCGGCCGAGACCGTCTTCAACCGCCTCAGCCAGTTCGAACGCGGCGGTACGGCGGTGATCCCCGGGCTTGCCACACGCTGGGACATCAGCGACGACGGCCTGAGCTACACCTTCCACCTGCGCGAAGGCGTGCAGTTCCACAGCACCGACTACTTCAAGCCCAGCCGCCCCTTCAACGCCGATGACGTGCTGTTCACCTTCAACCGCATGCTCGACAGGAACCTGCCGTTTCGCAAGGCCTACCCCACCGAGTTCCCCTACTTCACCGACATGGGCATGGACAAGAACATCGTCAAGCTCGAAAAGCTCGACGAACACACGGTCAGGTTCACCCTGGCCAGCGTGGACGCCGCGTTCATCCAGAACATGGCCATGAGCTTCGCCTCGATCCAGTCCGCCGAATACGCCGAGCAACTGCTCAAGCAGGGCAAGCCGGCCGACATCAACCAGAAGCCGATCGGCACCGGCCCCTTCGTGTTCGCCAAGTACCAGAAAGACGCGCAGATCCGCTTCAAGGGCAACAAGACCTACTGGCAACCGCAGGACGTGAAGATCGACAACCTGATCTTCGCCATCACCACCGACCCGTCGGTGCGCATGCAGAAGCTCAAGAAGAACGAATGCCAGATCACCCTGTTCCCACGCCCGGCCGACCTCAAGTCGCTGGGAGCGGACCCCAACCTGAACCTGCCGCACCAGGCCGGCTTCAACCTGGGCTACATCGCCTACAACGTGACCGACCCGATCAAGGGCACCACCGCGCCCAACCCCATGGCCCAGCTCAAGGTGCGCCAGGCCCTGGACATGGCGGTGAACAAGCAGCAGATCATCGACGCGGTGTACCAGGGCGCGGGGCAACTGGCGGTCAATGCCATGCCGCCCACCCAGTGGAGCTACGACGACACCATCAAGGACGTGCCCTACGACCCGGCCAAAGCCAAGGCGCTGGTGCACGAGGCCGGGGTCAGGGAAGGCACCGAGATCACCCTGTGGGCCATGCCGGTGCAACGCCCCTACAACCCCAACGCCCGGCTCATGGCCGAGATGATCCAGGCCGACTGGGCGAAGATCGGCATCAAGGCCAGCATCGTCAGCTACGAGTGGGGCGAATACATGAAGCGCGCCAAGGCCGGTGAGAACGGCGCCATGCTGATTGGCTGGAGCGGCGACAACGGCGACCCGGACAACTGGCTGGGCACCCTCTACGGCTGCGACGCGGTGAACGGCAACAACTTCTCCAAATGGTGCGACCCCGCCTACGACGCACTGATCAAGCATGCCAAGGCCACCCCCGACCAGGCCCGACGCACCGAGCTGTACAAGCAGGCGCAGCACATCATCAAGGCGCAGGTGCCGATCACCCCGATCGCCCATTCCACGGTGTACCAGCCGATGCGCAAGACCGTGCAGGACTTCAAGATCAGCCCCTTCGGCCTGAATGCCTTCTACGGCGTAAGCGTCAGCCAATAGACACGCAACGCGATGTTTAGCCTGTCCCTGCGGGCGCCGAGCTCATCGGTGCACGCGGGGCACTGATACCTGCTTGAAAGTTACGACACCACACCAAGATTTTTCCCACGCCTCACACCCACTTCCTTACCTGCACGCCCGCCGCCCGCGTCCCTACCGTGGAGCGCGTGGTGGTGCTGGCACCCTGCTGTCGCCGCGCCCCCCACGCCTCGTACAACAACAAAGGAATGGGACCGCATGCGTATTTCTCCGGTTTTCGCCGCACTGCTGGGCCTGGGGGCACTGGCCTATGGCCCGACAGCCCTGGCCAAGGGCAACCTGGTGTTCTGCTCCGAGGGCAGCCCGGGCGGCTTCGATATCGCCCAGTACACCACCTCCATCGAAAACGACGCCGCCGAGCCGCTGTACAACGGCCTGGTGGAATTCGAACGCGGCGCCACCCGCGTCATCCCCTCGCTGGCGACCGGCTGGGACGTTTCCGATGACGGCCTGACCTATACCTTCCGCCTGCGCCAGGGCGTGAAGTTCCACGCCAACAAGGACTTCACCCCCACCCGCGACTTCAACGCCGACGACGTGCTGCTCACCTTCCAGCGCATGCTCGACCCGCAGCACCCGTTTCGCGTGGCCTACCCGGCCGAGTTCCCCTACTTCGTCAGCATGGACCTGGACAAGAACATCGCCCGGGTCGAAAAGCGCGACCCCTACACGGTGGTCTTCACCCTCAACAGCGTCGACGCCGCCTTCATCCAGAACCTGGCCATGGGCTTTGCCTCGATCGTCTCGGCCGAATACGCCACCCAGCTGATGGCCAGCGGGCGCCTCAGCGACTTCGACCAGAAGCCGATCGGCACCGGCCCCTTCGTGTTCCAGCGCTACCAGAAGGATGCGCAGATCCGCTACCGGGCCAACCCCGACTACTGGGACCCGCAGCAGGTCAGGCTCGACCAGCTGATCTTCTCGATCAACACCGACGCCTCGGTGCGGGTGCAGAAGCTGCGCAAGGGGGAATGCCAGGTCACCGTCAACCCGCGCCCCGCCGACCTCAAGGCCCTGGCCGCCGACCCGAAGATCAACATGCTCGACCAGCCCGGCTTCAACCTGGGCTACATCGCCTACAACGTGCAGCACCCGCCGTTCGACCAGCTGCAGGTGCGCCAGGCCATGGACATGGCGGTGAACAAGGCGGCCATCGTCAAGGCGGTGTACCAGGATGCCGGGCAACTGGCCGTGAACTTCATGCCGCCCACCCAGTGGTCCTACGACCCGAGCATCCGCGATGCCGGCTACGACCCCGACAAGGCCCGCGCCCTGCTGGCGGCCGCCGGGGTCAAGCCCGGCACGCCCATCACCCTGTGGGCCATGCCGGTGCAGCGCCCCTACAACCCCAACGCCAAGCTGATGGCCGAGATGCTCCAGGCCGACTGGGGCAAGGTCGGGCTGGACGTGAAGATCGTCAGCTACGAATGGGGCGAGTACATCAAGCGCACCAAGAACGGCGAGCACGACGTGATGCTGCTGGGCTGGACCGGTGACAACGGCGACCCCGACAACTGGATGGGCACCCTCTACAGCTGCGGTGCCATCGGCAGCAACAACGTGTCGATGTGGTGCGACCCCGAATACGACGCCCTGGTGCAGCAGGCCAAGCGCATCACCGACCCCGCCGCGCGCACCGCGCTGTACCAGCAGGCCCAGCAGCGCATGAAGCAGCAGGTGCCGATCACCCCGGTCGCCCACTCCACCGTGCATCAACCGCTGAGCGTCCGGGTACAGGACTTCAAGGTCAGCCCGTTCGGGCGCAACAGTTTTTCGGGCGTCAGCGTCGACTGACCTCTGCCCGCCCCCTCCCAAGGTTCACCGCCGCACCCGCCGGGCTCACGAGGCCCGGCGGCTAATAAAAACATGCAAAGGAGCATCACCTTGAGACCTACCCGACACGCAGCACTTTGCCTGGCCCTTGGCGGCCTGAGCGCGCTGGCCCAGGCCGAGCCCGTCAGCCAGGATTTCGTTGCGCTTACCCTGCGCACCACCTCCGACCAGGCCCAGGCCAGCGGCTTTCTCGACGGCCAGCGCCTGTCCGGCTCGACCCGCAACTGGTACGCCCACGAGCACGCCACCCGCGGGCCACTGTGGTCGTACAGCAAGCGCGACGGCAGCCGCCACCCCACCAGCAGCCGCGACAACTGGGTCCAGGGCACCCTCCTCAACTACACCTCCGGCTTCACCGAGGGCACCGTGGGCCTGAGCACCGAAGTGGCGCTGTACAACGCGGTGGCCCTGCAGCGCGGTCGCGCCAGCGTGGCCGGGCCGAACAACCGCACCCTCACCCACGGCGACGGCGAGGTGCTCGACCAGTGGAGCAAGGTCGGCCTGGCCAACCTCAAGGCCCGGGTGTCCAACACCACCCTCACCGCCGGCCGCCAGTCCATCGACACCCCGGTGATCGCCTACATCGGCAACCGCGCACTGCCCTCCAGCTTCCAGGGCGTGAGCCTGCACAGCGCCGAGTTCGACAACCTGAGCTTCGACGTGGGCACCTTCGACCGCGTGTCGATGCGTACCGAGCAGGGCCAGAGCAAGTTTCGCTCCGAGTATGGCGATTCCCGCCAGTTCACCGACCGGGTCAGCATGGCCGGGGTCAACTACCAGCCGCTGCAGAGCCTGAGCACCAGCCTCTACGTGTCCAAGGTCGAGGACCTGTGGAACCAGTACTACTTCGGCGCCAACCACCTGCTGGGCGACAACGCGGTGCTGGGCCTGAACACCGGGCTCAACTACTACAAGACCCGCGACGCCGGTCAGAGCAAGCTGGGCGCCATCGACAACGACACCTTCAGCCTGTCGCTGGCCCTGACCCACCAGGCGCACACCGTGTCGGTCGCCTACCAGCAGGTCAACGGCAACGAGTACTTCGACTACCTGCACGACACCAACGCGATCTTCCTGGCCAACTCGCTGCTGTCGGATTTCAACGGCCCCAACGAGAAATCACTGCAGATCGGCTACGTGCTGAACATGGCCCCCTTCGGCGTGCCCGGCCTCAAGTTCAACCTGTACAACGCCCGCGGCTGGGGCATCGACGGCACCCATTACAAGGGCGGTGGCTACGACGTGAAGAACCTCGACGGCGAGCACCACGACGAATGGGGCATCGGCACCAGCTATGCCGTACAAGGCGGCGCGTTCAAGGACACCACCGTGCGCGCCACCTACACCACCCACCGCGCCAGCAAATTGCAGGGTGACGGGAGCCTGAACGAGGTGCGCGTGGTCACAACCATTCCGTTCAACATCCTCTAGGGCGGCGGGTCGCGGCCGATTCGCCGAATCGGCCGCGATGGCTACGCTGGTTTAATCGAATGCAGGGAAGTGTCATGAAACAGTCAACCCTACAGGCTGCCCTTGCAGCCATCCTGTTGAGCGCCGCAGCCCCGCTGATGGCCAAGCCCCTGGTGGTGTGCACCGAGGCCAGCCCCGAGGGCTTCGACATCGTGCAGTACACCACGGCCGTCACCGCCGATGCCGCCGCAGAAACCCTGTTCAACCGCCTGGTGGACTTCAAGCCCGGCACCACCGAGGTGCAGCCGGCCCTGGCCGAACGCTGGGAGGTCAGCCCCGACGGCCTGACCTACACCTTTCACCTGCGCAGCGGGGTCAGGTTCCACACCACCGACTACTTCACCCCCACCCGCGACCTGAACGCCGACGACGTGCTGTGGAGCTTCCAGCGCCAGCTCGACCCCGCCCACCCCTGGCACGACAAGACCAGCATCGGCTTCCCCTATTTCGAGAGCATGGGTTTCCAGCACCTGCTCAAGTCGGTGGAAAAGCTCGACCCGCACACCGTGGCGTTTCACCTGACCCGCCCCGAGGCACCGTTTCTGCGCGACCTGGCCATGGCCTTCACCTCGATCTATTCCGCCGAATACGCCGACCAGTTGCTCAAGGCCGGCACCACCGCCGAACTCAACAGCAAGCCGGTCGGCACCGGCCCGTTCATCTTCCAGCGCTACAACAAGGACGCGCAGGTGCGCTACAGGCCCAACCCGGACTACTTTCGCGGCAAGCCGCCGAGCGATGCGCTGATCTTCGCCATCACCCCCGACAACAACGTGCGCCTGCAGAAGCTGCGCGCCAACGAATGCCAGGTGGCGCTGTACCCCAAGCCCGACGACATACCCGGCATCAAGGCCGACGCGCGCCTGAAGGTGGCCGAAATGGAGGCCCTGACCACCGGCTACATCTCGCTCAACACCGAGCACAGGTACCTGAGCGACGTGCGCGTACGGCGCGCCATCAACCTGGCCTTCGACCGCGAACACCATGTCGAGCAACTGTTCGGCAAGGGCAACGCCCTGCTGGCGGTGAACCCCTACCCGCCGACCCTGATGGGCTACAACAGCCAGAACCGCAACCCGCCCCGCGACCTGGACCAGGCCCGCGCGCTGCTCAAGGAGGCCGGCGTACCCGAAGGCACCGTGCTCACCCTGTTCACCCGCAACGGCGGCGGGCCCACCAACCCCAACCCGCGCCTGAGCGCCGAGATGCTTCAGGCCGACCTCGCCCAGGTCGGCCTGAAGGTCGACATCCGCGTGATGGAATGGGCCGAGATGCTGCGCCGCGCCAAGGCCGGCGAAGCCGACATGGTGTCGGCCGGCTGGGCGGGCGACAACGGCGACCCGGACAACTTCCTGACCCCGCTGCTCAGCTGCGCCGCAGCGAAGAATGGGGAAAACTACGCACGCTGGTGCAACCCGCGATTCCAGGTGCTGATCGACCACGCCCGCGAAACCGCCGACCCCGATCAACGCGCCGCACTCTATGTCCAGGCACTGGCGGTGTACGATGAGGCCAAACCGTGGATCAACATGGCCCACCCGAAGGTGTTCACCGCCCTGCGCGAGAACGTCGAGGGCTACGTCATCAACCCGATGACCAACAACAACTTCGCCACCACGCGGGTGAAGTAGAACGATAACGCTTGCAGCGCCCGCCCCCGGGCGCTCGCAGGCATGCCTTAGGCTGATGAGGTACACCACACGATGTTTAGTTTTATTGCACGGCGTCTGGGCCTGTTGATCCCGTCGTTCTTCGGCATCACCCTGCTCACGTTCGCGCTCATACGCCTGATCCCCGGTGACCCGGTGGAGGTGATGATGGGCGAACGCAGGGTCGACCCCGAGATGCACGCCCAGGCCATGGAACGGCTCGGCCTGAACAAGCCGCTGGCGCAGCAGTACCTGGACTACGTCGGCAAGCTGGCCCAGGGCGACCTGGGCGAGTCGCTGCGTACCCGCGAAAGCGTGTGGCACGAGTTTCTCGCGCTGTTCCCCGCCACCCTCGAACTGGCCATGGCCGCGCTGCTGTTCGCCGGCATCGTCGGGCTGCTGGCCGGGGTGATCGCCGCGCTCAAGCGCGGCTCGCTGTTCGATCACGGGGTCATGGGCATCTCACTGGCCGGCTACTCGATGCCGATCTTCTGGTGGGGCCTGATCCTGATCATGTTCTTCTCGGTCGGGTTGGGCTGGACGCCGGTGTCCGGGCGCATCGACCTGCTCTACGACATCGAGCCGACCACCGGCTTCATGCTCATCGACACCCTGCTCAGTGACGAGGAAGGCGCGTTCAAGGACGCGTTGATGCACCTGATCCTGCCGGCCATCGTGCTCGGCACCATCCCGCTGGCGGTGATCGCACGCATGACCCGCTCCTCGATGCTCGAAGTGCTGCGCGAGGACTACATCCGCACCGCACGGGCCAAGGGCCTGTCGCCGGCACGGGTGGTGTTCGTGCACGGCCTGCGCAACGCGCTGATCCCGGTGCTCACGGTGGTCGGCCTGCAGGTCGGCACGTTGCTCGGTGGCGCGGTGCTTACCGAAACCATCTTTTCCTGGCCGGGCATCGGCAAATGGCTGATCGAAGCCATCGGCGCCCGTGACTACCCCGTGGTACAGAACGGCATCCTGTTGATTGCCTGCCTGGTGATCCTGGTCAACTTCGTCGTGGACATCCTCTACGGCCTGGCCAACCCACGCATCCGACATCAGCGCTGAGGCCTTCGCTCATGACCAATCCGCTTGCAAAGACCACTGCCGTCGACGCCGCGCCGCTCGACCAGAGCCTGCTCTACCCCTCCCCCTACAAGGAATTCTGGCACGCCTTCTCGCGTAACAAGGGCGCGGTGGCCGGCCTGCTGTTCATGTGCCTGATCGTGTTCTGCGCGCTGTTCGCCCCGTGGGTGGCGCCGCACAACCCCAGCGAGCAGTACCGCGACTTCCTGCTGACCCCGCCGGTATGGCTCGAAGGCGGCCAGTGGCAGTTTCTGCTGGGTACCGACGAGCTGGGCCGCGACCTGCTCTCGCGGCTGATCCAGGGTTCGCGCCTGTCGCTGCTGATCGGCCTGTCGTCGGTACTGATCTCGCTGATCCCGGGCGTGCTGCTGGGCCTGCTGGCCGGGTTTTTCCCGCGTC
Organism: Pseudomonas sp. VE 267-6A; assembly: GCF_024126555.1. Lineage (NCBI taxonomy): Bacteria > Pseudomonadati > Pseudomonadota > Gammaproteobacteria > Pseudomonadales > Pseudomonadaceae > Pseudomonas > Pseudomonas sp. VE 267-6A. The sequence goes on along the minus strand of NZ_JAMYBY010000016.1, from coordinate 69,661 downwards.
TGCTTGGCCCGTCCATCATGCGCCTGATGGACGTGATGCTGGCGCTGCCCTCGCTGCTGCTGGCGGTGGCCATCGTGGCGATCCTGGGCCCTGGCCTGATCAACACCGTGATCGCCATCGCCATCGTCTCGCTGCCGGCCTACGTGCGCCTCACCCGCGCCGCGGTAATGGGCGAGCTGAACCGCGACTACGTCACCGCCGCACGCCTGGCCGGGGCACGCCTGCCGCGCCTGATGTTCGTGACCGTGCTGCCCAACTGCATGGCGCCGCTGATCGTGCAGGCCACTCTGAGTTTCAGTTCGGCGATTCTCGATGCCGCCGCGCTGGGCTTCCTGGGCCTGGGCGTGCAACCGCCGACCCCGGAGTGGGGCACCATGCTGGCCTCGGCCCGCGACTACATCGAACGCGCCTGGTGGGTGGTCAGCCTGCCGGGCCTGACCATCCTGCTCAGCGTGCTGGCAATCAACCTGATGGGCGACGGGCTGCGCGATGCGCTGGACCCGAAACTCAAGAATGCCGCCTGAGGAGAAGCCCATGTCACTTCTACACATCAAGAACCTGAGCGTGCGCTTCGGCGACGCCTCGGCGGTACCGGTGGTCGACGGCCTCGACCTGAGCGTGGAAAAGGGCGAGGTGCTGGCGATTGTCGGCGAGTCCGGCTCGGGCAAATCGGTGACCATGATGGCGCTGATGGGCCTGATCGACGCCCCCGGGCGCATCACCGCCGACGCCTTGACCTTCAACGGCAGCGACATGCTCACCCTGAGCGGCCGGCAGCGGCGCAAGGTGGTCGGCAAGGACATGGCGATGGTCTTCCAGGACCCCATGACCGCACTCAACCCCAGCTACACCGTGGGTTTCCAGATCGAGGAGGTGCTGCGCCAGCACCTGGGGCTGCGCGGCAAGGCGGCGCGCCAGCGTGCGCTGGAGCTGCTGAAGAAGGTCGAGATCCCGGCCCCGGAAAGCCGCCTGGATGCCTACCCCCATCAACTCTCCGGCGGCATGAGCCAGCGCGTGGCAATCGCCATGGCGATTGCCGGCGAACCCAAGCTGCTGATCGCCGACGAGCCCACCACGGCCCTGGACGTGACCATTCAGGCGCAGATCATGGAGCTGCTGCTCAACCTGCAGAAAGAGCAGGACATGGCGCTGATCCTGATTACCCACGACCTTGCCGTGGTGGCCGAAACCGCCCGCCGCGTGTGCGTGATGTATGCCGGCCAGGCAGTGGAAGTCGGCCAGGTGCCCGAGCTGTTCGAGGTGCCTGCGCACCCCTACAGCGAAGCCCTGCTGGCAGCGATCCCCGAGCACAGCGAAGGCGCCGAGCGCCTGGCGACCCTGCCCGGCATCGTGCCCGGACGCTACGACCGGCCCCACGGCTGCCTGCTGTCGCCGCGCTGCCCCTACGTGCAGGACCACTGCCGCCAGCAACGTCCGAGCCTGGACCCCAAGGCCCACAGCCTGGCCCGCTGCTTCTACCCGCTCAACCAGGAGGTGGCGTGATGAGCGTCGTACTGACCGCCCGTGACCTCACCCGTCATTACGAAGTGTCCCTGGGCCTGTTCAAGGGCCATGCCCTGGTACGCGCCCTCAATGGGGTGTCGTTCGAACTGGAGGCCGGCAAGACCCTGGCCGTGGTCGGCGAATCCGGCTGCGGCAAGTCGACCCTGGCCCGCGCCCTGACCCTGATCGAGGAACCCTCGTCGGGCTCGTTGCAGATCGCCGGGCAGGAGGTGGCCGGTGCCAGCAAGCAGCAGCGCCGGCAACTGCGCCGCGATGTGCAGATGGTGTTCCAGAGCCCCTATGCCTCGCTCAACCCGCGCCAGAAGGTCGGTGACCAACTGGCCGAGCCGCTGCTGATCAACACCCGGCTGTCCAGGGCCGAACGCCGCGAGAAGGTGCAGGCGATGATGCAGCAGGTGGGCCTGCGGCCCGAGCACTACCAGCGCTACCCGCACATGTTCTCCGGTGGCCAGCGCCAGCGCATCGCCCTGGCGCGGGCCATGATGCTGCAACCCAAGGTGCTGGTGGCGGACGAGCCGACCTCGGCGCTGGACGTGTCGATCCAGGCGCAGGTGCTGAACCTGTTCATGGACCTGCAGAAGGAGTTCAACACCGCCTACGTGTTCATCTCGCACAACCTGGCGGTGGTGCGGCATGTGGCCGACCAGGTACTGGTGATGTACCTGGGGCGCCCGGCGGAAATGGGGCCCAAGGAGGATATCTATGCCAGGCCTTTGCACCCTTATACCCAGGCCCTGCTGTCGGCGACCCCGACCATTCACCCCGACCCGCTCAAGCCAAAGATCAGGATCGTGGGCGAGCTGCCCAACCCGCTGAACCCACCGCCGGGGTGCGCGTTCCACAAGCGTTGCCCGTATGCCACCGAGCGCTGTGCCAGTGAAGAGCCGGCGTTCCGGCCAGTGGGTACACGGTAGGTGGCGTGCCACTATGCGGAGCAGTTTCTCTAGAACCGCTGCGCCAGCAATCGCGGGTCAAGCCCGCTCCCACACGGATCACTGCTGTCCTTGTGGGAGCGGGCTTGACCCGCGATAGGGCCCTGCAGGTATTCTGCTTTCCTACCTCCAATGAGCCAGCCCCATGGCCGCACACCCGATCCCCGACGGCCCCGAACACACCGCCGAAACCGCCGCTACCGTGCTGCGCTACCACCTGTGCTGGAAACACCGCGACCTCGACGGCGTGATGGCGCTCTATCACCCCGACATCCAGTACAACGACTTCTTCCAGAACCGCGTACTGCACCTGGCCGAGCTGCGCGAATACGTGGCCGCCAGCATGCCGCGCCAGGACGGCGAGGACATCGTGCACAGCGACCGCATCCGCACCGACGGCTGCACCGCCTTCATCCAGTACCAGGTAACGCTGCGCGGCGGCGACGGCATCACCGCGTTTCGTGCCAGCGAGGCCATCACCGTGCGCGACGGCCTGATCTGGCAGGTCAACGAATACGCCTCGCTGGTGCGCGAGCCTTCACGCCACACCGGCCACCCCAGCCTGCGCCCGGCCGCCAGCCGCCTGGGCCTGTCACCGCGCCAGCTGAGCTTCATGGCCCAGGACCTGCAGCACTACTTCACCCGTCGCCAGCCCTATCTGGACCCGCAACTGGACCTGCAACAGGTCGCCCGCGAGTGCGGCTACAGCCGCAACCAGATCTCCTACCTGCTCAACCAGGTGCTGGGCCAGAGCTTCTACCGCTACGTCAACCAGGCCCGCCTGCAGCATCTGCTGGCTGAACTGGAGCGCGCAGGCCCGGCGCCCAAGGTCGATGACCTGGCCTTCGCCGCCGGCTTCAATTCACTGTCGGCGTTCTACAAGTGCTTTCGCCAGCACACCGGCCTGTCGCCCAAGGCCTACGTGCAACAGATTTCTCTGCGGACACGCACGCAAGACAATCCGCCCGCCCGGCCCTAGCATCGGCCCACACCGTTACGGATGTGGAGCCGAACACAATGCAGGCATGGCGCAGTATCAGCCTTTGGATGGACCAGCTTGACGAGCCGCTGATCGCGCGCCCGGCGTTGCGCCAGGACCTGGACGTGGATGTATGCATCATCGGCGCCGGCTACACGGGCCTGTGGAGCGCCTACTACCTCAAGCGCCAGGCACCGCACCTGAACATCGCCATCGTCGAGGCCAACATCGCAGGCTTCGGCGCCTCGGGGCGTAACGGCGGCTGGCTGATGGGCAACCTGCTGGGCGAAGACCGCCTGCTGGCCGATTGCTCCCCCGAACAGCGCCGCGACGCCTATGACCTGCTGCACGGCATCCCCGACGAAGTGGAAACGGTACTCGAGCGCGAAGGCATCCACTGCGACTACCGCAAGGGCGGCGCCCTTTACTGCGCGGCGCGCTACCCCGAGCAGGAAGCGAGCCTGCGCAGTTACCTGCAAAAGCTCTACCGGCAGGGCCTGAACGAGGCCGAGTATCGCTGGCTGAGCCCGGTCGAGCTGGCCGCGCAGCTGCGCATCGCCAAGCCCTATGGGGCGATCTACACGCCGAACGTGGCCACCGTGCACCCGGCCAAACTGGTGCGCGGCCTGGCCCGGGCCGTCGAGCGTCTGGGGGTGAAGCTCTACGAGAACAGCCCGGTCATCGACTGGCACAAGGGTCAGGTACGCACCGCCCAGGCACAGGTGCGCTGCCAGTGGGTGGTGCCGGCGGTGGAAGGCTATGCCGTCGGGCTGCCGCCGCTGGGTCGCTATCAGTTGCCGGTACAGAGCCTGCTGGTGGCCACCGAGCCGCTGCCTGAGCAGGTGTGGGAGCAGATCGGCCTGAACGCCGGTCAGGCCTTCAGCGAAAACAGCCGCCAGGTCACCTACGGCCAGCGCAGTGCCGACAACCGCCTGGTGTTCGGCGCCCGCGGCGGCTATCGCTTCGCCGGGCGCCTGCGCGAAGACTTCACCCTCAGCGACAGCGAAATCGGCCTGCGCCGCTACCTGTTCGGCGAGCTGTTTCCGCAGCTCAAGAACGTCGACATCACCCACGCATGGGGCGGCAACCTGGGCATGGCGCGGCGCTTTCGCCCGCACATGCTGTGCGATGCCGAGCAGGGAATCGCCCTGGCCGGCGGCTATGGCGGCGAAGGCGTGGGCGCCAGCAACCTGGGCGGGCGCACCGTGGCGGCGCTGATCCTGGGCCAACGCAACGCACTCACCGCCCAGCCCTGGGTACACCCCGCGGCGCGCCTGACCAGCCTGGCGCGCTGGGAGCCCGAGCCATGCCGCTGGCTCGGCTACAACGCGATCATCAAGAGCTTCGTCCACGAAGACCAGACCCTTGCCAACCCGGCCAGCGCCCCCTGGCGCCGGCGCCTGGCCAGCGGTGTGGCGGACTTCATGGAAAGCCTGATGCACTGACTTCCCCCTGCACAGGACCACCGGCATGCGCATTACCCAGTTCAAGCACACCCATAGCGTCGCTCTCGAACAGTCAAACCCGGTGGCCGTGCCCCTGGGCGAGCCGGTGGCGGTCACCTCGGTGACCTGCGTGGAGCGCAACGACGGCGTCGAAACCGGCATCTGGGAATGTACCCCGGGCCGCTGGCGGCGCCAGATCGAGCAGCAGGAGTTCTGCCACTTCATCAAGGGCCGCTGCACCTTCACCCCCGATGGCGGCGAGCCGCTGACCATAGAAGCCGGCGACGCACTGATGTTGCCGGCCAACAGCACCGGTATCTGGGATATCCACGAGACCGTGCGCAAGACCTACGTATTGATTTTCTGATCCTTTGATCGCCTGCCTCCTTCGACAAAAACAGACCAAGCAAGGAATCCGGACATGCGCCCATTGCTCTTCGCCCCGCTGTTGCTGGCCGCCTCCATCGCCCAGGCGGCCGACTCGGTAAAAATCTACAACTGGTCCAGCTACATCGCCCCCGACACCCTGAAGAACTTCCAGGCCGCCAGCGGCATCGTGCCCACCTATGACGTGTTCGACAGCAACGAGACCCTCGACGGCAAGCTGATGACCGGCAATTCGGGCTACGACGTGGTGTTCCCCTCCAACCACTTCATGGCCCGGCAGATCCAGGGCAAGGCGCTAAAGGCGCTGGACAAGCGCCAGTTGCCCAACTGGAAGAACCTCAACCCGGTGCTGCTCAAGGCGCTGGAAGTCAACGACCCGGGCAACCGCTACGGCTTCCCCTACCTGTGGGGCAGCACCGGCATCGGCTACAACATCGACAAGGTCAAGGCGGCGCTGGGCGAGAATGCCCCGGTGGACTCCTGGGACCTGATCTTCAAGCCAGAGAACATCAGCAAGCTCAAGAGCTGCGGCGTGGCGATCCTCGACAACGGCCCCGAACTGCTGCCGATCGCGCTCAACTACCTGGGCCTGCCGCACCACAGCCAGGACCCGGCCGACTACGAGAAGGCCAAGGCCCTGCTGATGAAGGTGCGCCCGTACATCAGCTACTTCCACTCCTCCAAATACACCGGCGACCTGGCCAACGGCGATATCTGCGTGGTGGTGGGCTTCTCCGGCGACGTGCTGCAGGCCAGAAACCGTGCAGAAGAGGCCAGAAACGGGGTGAAGGTGGGCTATGAGATTCCCAAGGAAGGCGCGCCGATGTGGTTCGACATGGTCGCCATGCCCGCCGATGCCCCGGACGAAAAGGCCGGCTATGCCTACATGAACTACCTGTTGCAACCCGAGGTGATGGCCGACATCAGCAACCATGTGCAGTACGCCAACGGCAACCAGGCAGCCGACCGCCTGGTGGACCCGGCACTCAAGGCCAACAGCATGATCTACCCGACCGATGCCATGCTCGGCAAGCTGTTCGCCCTGCAGGCCATGCCGGCCAAGATCGACCGCCTGCGCACCCGTATCTGGACCAGCATCAAGGCCGGCAACTGAGCCACCCTGCAATAGATACCACCCTCGGCCTGTGTGCCCCGGCAGCCTGAAGCCCTTGCCGGGGCAACAGCGCAGCCCGCCCGTTGCCCGGCGCCCACCCACTGCCGAGCACACACCATGCCCTTGAAGACCCTGCCGTACTTTCACCGCGTTGCGCTGCGCCAGCGCTTTGCCGATCACCTGGCACAGGCCCGAGACAGCCTCGATGACGAGGAGCATCGTTGGCTGCAAGGCTGGCTGCAGGCGCCAGGGTCCGACGCGCCGCGAATCGACCGCCTGAGCGCGATCACCGCCAGCGCCCACGCCAGCGAACTGACCGCCAGCCTGCTGCTGAGCCGCAGCACGCACCCCCGTGTTTTTTTCTACCACCCGTTGCTGGGGCTGCTGCGCTTCGAAGACCGTACCCAGCTCAAGCACCACCTCGTTGAACTGCTGAGCAGCGGCCACCCGCACGTACTGCTGCACTACATCGCCCCCAGGGATCGCCTGCTGGCAGGCCAGGGCGGCATCGTGGATGTTCAGGTCGAACGGCTGGAGGACGAGGTGTTCGAGTACCTGATGCTGGTCATCGCCGCTCGCCAGGGCCAGGCGCTGGGCGAGTTGCAGCAGCAGGTACTGGGCCAGCCGCCAGCCGACTCGTTGTGGGAGCAGGCCCTGGCCACCACCACCGCTACCGCTGCAGCGGCGCCGCAGCGCCTGGCGGCGGCACGCGACGGCCAACGGCAACTGCACCGGTACTGGCATACCGCCAAGGCCGGCAGCGAAACGCCGGCCCGGCAACTGGCCCGCCTGATGGGCGCGCGCGTGCGCGAGGCGATCACGCGCCAGGCCTGGGCCGGCGCCCTTGCCGAAACCGACCATGCAGCGCTGCTGCAATGGCTGGACACCGAGGCCCTCTCGCCCCTGCAGGCGTTCAGCCTCAACGTCACCACCGCGCAAGGCCACAGCCAACTGCTGGAGGGCGTGCTCGCGCTCGACACCCGTGCCGGCCCGGTGTTCACCTGGTGTGCTGCACGCGGGCTGGAGCGCCATGCCAGCAAGCGGGCGTTGTTATCGTCGCTGACCGACCCCCGGTTGCGCGACAGCTGGCGCCCGGTGGTCAGCCCATCGCGGCAGAGCCAACTGGGCGCCTTGCGCATCAGGGCCCTGCACCTGCAACCGCTGGCCGCCCCTGCACTGGACAGCTGGGTTGGCCAGGTGCTGAGCGCCCAGCAACAGGACATCGAAACACAACTGCGCCCTGACAGCGGCCACGACGGTTATCAGGCATGCCGCCAGGCGCTGGACCTCGACAGCCGACTGGCCGGCGAACTCGCGCGCCTGGGCACCTCGCCCCACGCCCACGACAGCCCGGCCACCCTGGCCCGGCTGCAAGCGTCGGCACAGGCAGCCGGCGCTGACCTGGAGGAACTGAACCGGCTGGTGAGCGCACTGACCGGCCACGCGCAGGCACTGTTCGAAGAGGTGCCAGGCCTGGAGGCGGTGACTGCGGCAGGGCTCGACCAGGCCCTTGCCGCAGTGCTGGACAAGGGCCCGCCAGTGACCCAGGTACGCCTGGGCCAGCCCGACGCCGGGCGCACCTGGCTGAGCCTGGCCGAACTGGTGTGGCAGCGGCTCGGCGGTATCGGTACCTCGCTGGATGAACGCTGGCTGGTCAGCGGCCCGGTGGTGGCCGAACAGCCTGTGGCCTTGCCTGCGCTCGACCTGGCGCTGACCCGACAGGCTGTCGCACAGGTCGCTGATGCCACCGGCAGCCAACTGGCGAGCGCCCTGACGCAGTATCAAGCGCAGCGACGCACGTACCTCAAGCACCTGTGGCAAGTGGCCCTGACCCTCGAATACCGTCTGCTCGACCACGACAGCCTGCTGCCAGCCCCGGCACGCGCGCTGATTCACGCCGCCCTGTTTCCGGCGCCCTCGCCGGCAGCGCCGGCCTGGGCCTGGCAACTGGCCCTGGACCAGGCGCCCAGCAGCGAGGCCCTGCTGCTGACCCGCCAGCCGCTCGAGGCACAGCCCGATCTGTGGCTGCTGTGGACCCTCGACCAGGGCTTTGCCGCATTCACCTCGCGCCTTGCGCTGGAGCAGGCCGTCGCAGCGCGCTACCCCGCCGCGCAACGCTTTCAATGGCTGGCGCTGGCAGGCGCGCCTGCGCACCACCTGCAGAGCTGGCAGGCCGAACACGACGTGGCCGCAACGCGGCGCGCCTTCGACCGGCTCACCCGGCGCGGCCTGCCTGGCGCGCACCTGCCCGACCTGCTGCGCAGCACGCTCGACACGCCTGGCACGCTGCGCTACCTGCAGCGTCTGCAGCGCCTGGCCAGTGCCCGGCGCCTGCGTGGCCATCTGCCTGACTGGCTGGCGCAGGCCGCCCCCACCGAACAGTACGGCTACCTGCAGGTTCTGGGGCGCAACCTGCTGCAAAGCCCGTCACCACAGGACTACCTGTTCGACATCCCGGCGGTGACCGACTATGCCCGCCAACGGGTTCAGGCCCGCCTGGACCAGGACTTCGCGGCCGGCCGCTACCCTGCCGACCAGCTGTTGATCACCACCACGCGCTGGGTCACCGCGTTGCCGCCCACCGGTGAGGTCCCCACAGGCGAAGCGGCCGCCAGCATCCAGCATCGCCAGACGCTGGTCGACTACGCGCTCAACCATTACCGCGACTGGGACCACGCCATCACCGCAATCACGCTCGAGGGCGACATGACCGTGCCTGCGCGCATCGATGCCGCCTACCTGCGGGCGCTGGTGCGCGAACTGGACCTGGGTCAAGGCTATCGCCAGCTGCTGGCCGAGCAACTGGACCGCAACCATGCGAGCTACCCCAGGCGCCTGCGGCTGTTCTGCCGGCAATTGCCGGGGCAACTGCTGGAGGCGGCGTGGCGCGCCCGGCTCCAGGGGCAACTGGGCGCAGCCGACGTCGAGTGCATCCGCGCCGTCGTCGAGCAGCCCGACGCCACCGCCCGTGACCAGCTGCCAGCCCCCGCCGCACAACTGGTGCCCCTGGAACTGATCGCCGACAGCGGCCTGCCCCCCGATACCGTGCCCGGGGTGTACCTGTTCATGTACGCCAGCCCCGCGCCCGGCCCCGTGGTGATGTACACGCCGTACCATGCTGGCGGTCTGTTCCAGGCCTTCAGCAGTTCGGCCGACCTGCTGCAGCAGCTTCGCAGCGTGCCGGCCCTGCAGGCCCGGATACTGGCCTGCATGCCCGACACGATGCGCCCGCGCTACGACCACGGTGGGTTCACCGAGGCCCACCTGCCCTACAGCGCCGAATTCGATTTCGAGCTGCCGCTGTATGCCCAGCAGCCGGTGACCCTGGCCTGGCGCCCGGTGCATGGCAACGCCCTGCAGTACCTGTTCGAGACCAATGCAGCGTTGCTGCAGGGCATGGCCCATACGCAACTGGTGAGTACCGCCGAAGCCCGCTGGGCCACCCTGAAAGAGGTACTCGGGCTGCTCTGGAGCCAACTGACCCTGTTCATCCCCGGCCGCATCGGCCTGCTGCTGGCCGCGTGGCAGGGCGAACTGTCGCTGCTGCAATTGGCCGAGCGCCCCTCGGGCGACTGGGCGCAGGCCTTGTCGGAACTGACCTGCACCCTGGTGCAGGGCCTGCTGGCCGGGCATGGCGTGCGCGAACAGGGCCCTGGCGCGCTGCCGGCCGACGAAGGCGAATTCTGGCGGCGCCTGGGGCAGGCGTCGCACCAGCGGCTGTCCGCCTACGAAGTGCCGCAGCAGTCCCTCGATGGCCTGGCCAGCCGCGAGCAGATCTATACCGACGTCGATGGCCAGACGCAGTTCGCCTGCCTGGAGGGCAAGGTGTACGGCGTTCGCCAGCTGGACCAGCGCTGGCACCTGAGTGCGCCGGACATCGACGAACCAGGGCCACGCCTGCTCAGCGAAGGCAACGGCCGCTGGCAGATCGACCCGCAGCAGGCCATACCCGTGCTAAGTGGTGGCATCATCGGCAGGCTGGGCGGGTGGGCCTCGCGTCAGGTGATGGCCGGCAACGATATCGTCATCCGGGCCGTGGGCATGCGCCAGATCCAGCGACTCATGCCGGCCCGCGCGCGCATGCTGCGCCAGGCTCACCGCACGGCGCTCGACTACCTGGGCATCTGCCTGGACAACCTGCAGCAGGCCAGCCCGGTGCAACGCATGCCTGCACAGACCCGCACGATCCTCAGCGATTTCTTCGGCGTCGAACCCGACGAAGCCCTGCTGCAGCGCGTACGCGAACCGGTGGAAAAACTCTTCGAACTGATGACCTCGCAGGACTATTCGGTCGCCACGTCCAGGCGCTACATCCTGGCCAGCAATATCGGCAACTACACCGGCATCGCCTTCACCTCGCCCCATGACCCGCTCCGGCAACTGTTTCTGCTGGACGCCTATTTCGACGTCAGCTACCTGGGCAGGCTCCAGCTCAGGCCCGAGCTGTCCTGGCAGGAAGCCGATGCCATTGCGCGTGCCAACTGCCTGCTGCACGAGTTCTCGCATATCGCCTATGACACACGCGACATGCGCTACCTGGATGCCTCGCTGGCATTTGCCGACCTGCTCATGCCCGGCGAGCAGCAGGATTGGCTCAGGCGCCAGCACGACGAGGCGTTCTCTCACCGTTCACCGGCCCGGCGCCTGTTCGTGGTGCGCTCACGCGACGGTACCCGACGCGACATCACCCGCGACGACAACAAGGGCCTGAGCCTGATCCTCAAGATCGCCGACACCCGTGACCTGGCGGTCGCGCGCCAGCGCTTTCTGGACGATGCGGTGGTGCGCTCGCGAATCATGCTCAAGAACGCCGACTCGCTGACCCTGCTGGTCTACCGCCTGGGCCAGGCAAGCCATCGCCCACCGGCGGCGGGGGGCTGAAACGAAAACGCCCGCGCAGCCAGGGGGCTGCGCGGGCGTGGGGTGTGCGAAAACTCAGTGGTGTTCGCGGGTGGCGCGGAATTTCACGTCCGGCCAGCGTTCTTCCATCAGCGCCAGGTTGACCCGGGTCGGCGCCAGGTAGGTCAGGTGACCGCCACCGTCGATGGCCAGGTTTTCCACGGCCTTGTTGCTGAATTCCTCGAGTTTCTTCTTGTCGTCGCAGCTGATCCAGCGCGCCGACCACACGGTGATCGGCTCGTAGCCGCACTCGACCTTGTACTCTTCCTTCAGGCGGCTGGCGACCACGTCGAACTGCAGCACACCCACGGCGCCGAGGATGATGTCGTTGCTGCGCTCGGGGAAGAACACCTGGGTGGCGCCCTCTTCGGCCAGTTGCTGCAGGCCCTGGCGCAGCTGCTTGGACTTGAGCGGGTCCTTCAGGCGCACGCGGCGGAACAGCTCAGGGGCGAAGTGCGGGATACCGGTGAAGCCCAGGCTCTCGCCCTCGGTGAAGGTGTCGCCGATCTGGATGGTGCCGTGGTTGTGCAGGCCGATGATGTCGCCGGCGAACGCCTCTTCGAGCTGCTCGCGCTCGGACGAGAAGAACGTCAGTGCGTCGCCGATGCGCAGGTCCTTGCCGGTGCGCACGTGGCGCATCTTCATGCCCTTCTCGTACTTGCCCGAGCAGATGCGCATGAACGCGATGCGGTCGCGGTGCTTGGGGTCCATGTTCGCCTGGATCTTGAACACGAAGCCGCTGAACTTCTCTTCGGTCGGCTCCACGGTGCGCTCATGGGCCACACGTGGCAGCGGACGTGGCGCCCAGTCGACCACCGCGTCGAGCACATGATCGACACCGAAGTTGCCCAGCGCGGTACCGAAGAACACCGGGGTCAGCTGGCCGTTGATGAACTCGTCCTGGTCGAACTCATGGCAGGCGCCCTGCACCAGTTCCAGTTGCTCGATGAAGCGCTCGTACTCGTCACCCAGGTGGGCGCGGGCTTCGTCCGAGTCGAGCTTCTCGATGATCTTCACCTCGGTACGCTCGTGGCCGTGGCCCGGGGTGTACACGATGATGTAGTCACCGGCCAGGTGGTACACGCCCTTGAAGTCGCGGTAGCAGCCGATCGGCCAGGTGATCGGCGCGGCCTTGATCTTGAGAACCGCCTCGATCTCGTCGAGCAGCTCGATCGGGTCGCGGATATCGCGGTCGAGTTTGTTGATGAAGCTGACGATGGGCGTGTCACGCAGACGGCACACGTCCATCAGGGCGATGGTACGTGGCTCTACGCCCTTGCCGCCGTCGAGCACCATCAGCGCCGAGTCCACTGCGGTCAGGGTGCGGTAGGTGTCTTCGGAGAAGTCTTCGTGGCCGGGGGTATCGAGCAGGTTGACCATATGGTCGCGATACGGGAACTGCATCACCGAGGTGGTGATGGAGATGCCGCGCTGCTTTTCCATTTCCATCCAGTCGGAGGTGGCATGGCGGTCGGACTTTCGCGATTTCACCGTACCGGCGACGGCAATCGCCTTGCCCATCAGCAGCAGCTTCTCGGTGATGGTGGTCTTACCCGCATCGGGGTGGGAAATGATGGCGAAGGTGCGGCGTTTCGCGACTTCGGCGGCCTGGTTGGTCATGGGAAATCGCCTGACTGGAGATTCAAAAAAGGGCGGCGATTATAGCCCAAACTCACCCCCTAACTGAACCACTGGGTCGATCTGCGCTGGCCAAATGCCGCTTCGGATGGGAACCTTTGCAACTGCGGAGACGTCCACTGCCCTGTTACGAGATGTTACGTATACGGTTTTCAACCGTTCGTCAGGGTGGGTTTCATCGGCAACATGCGCCTGACGAGGCTGCGCTCATGGCGTGTTCCGCTCTACCGGAGCGACCCGCTGCTTATCGCGATCACACTGCCTGCTGCCTGGACCGGCAGCCGCCACGGGAGTGTGCCCGCCGACAAAAAAAGGAGTCCGCCTGTGGCTAAACGCTATGGCAAGGGGCTGATGGGATGGGCCGCCGCGCTCGTCATCCTGGCCCTGCTGATCCACTGGATCGGCATCGATACGATCGCGCACTACCGCGCCGATCTGTGGTTCTACCTGCAAGCGCACCTGATGCTGGTGGCGTGCTCGATGGTGGCGGCGCTGGCCGTGGGTATCCCCGCCGGCATTGCCTTGAGTCGACCGCACCGGGTCGACCGCGCCGAACGCTTCATGCAGATCTTCAACATTGGCAACACCGTTCCCCCCCTGGCCGTTCTGGCCATCGCCCTGAGCTTTCTGGGCATCGGCGCAGGCCCGGCAATCTTCGCGCTGTTCCTCGCCTCCCTGCTGCCCATCGTGCGCAACACCTACGAAGGCCTGAAAAACGTCCCCGCCTCGCTCAAGGAAGCCGCCACCGGCATCGGCATGACCCCGCGTCAGACGCTGTGGCGGGTCGAGCTGCCCAATGCGGTACCGATCATCGTCGGCGGCGTTCGAGTGGCACTGGCAATCAACGTGGGTACCGCGCCGCTGTCGTTCCTGATCGGCGCCAACAGCCTGGGCAGCCTGATCTTCCCCGGCATCGCCCTTAACAACCAGCCGCAACTGTTGCTGGGCGCCGCCACCACGGCCTTGCTCGCCCTGCTGCTCGATGCGCTGGTCAGCCAATGCAGTCGCCGCTGGCTCGAACGCGGCCTGGCCAACTAAGCGAAGGAACCCCCATGAAAAGAATCGCCTTGTTGCTGGGCGCGGCCCTGCTGTTCGCAGGATTCGCCCAGGCCGCCGACAAACCCCTGATCCGCCTCGGCGCGCGGGTGTTCACCGAACAGACCGTGCTGGCCGAAATCACCGCGCAGTACCTGCGCAGCCACGGCTTCGACGTGCGCATCACCGGCGGCCTGGGCAGCACCCTGGCGCGCAGCGCGCAGGAAAGCGGCCAGCTGGACATGGTGTGGGAATACACCGGCGTGTCGCTGGTGTCCTACAACCATATCGACGAACGCATGGACAGCGCCGAGGCCACCTACGCCCGGGTCAAGCAGCTGGACGCGAAAAAGGGCCTGGTGTGGCTGGCACCCTCGAGGTTCAGCAACACCTATGCCCTGGCGCTGCCGCGCAACATCGCCGAGCAGTACCCGCAGGTCAACAGCATCAGCCAGCTCAATCAGGTGCTGCGCGACGAGCCCGACCGCAGCCATGTACTGGCGCTGGACACCGAGTTCGCCAACCGCCCCGACGGCCTGGTGGGCCTGACCCAGACCTACGACCTGCAGTTCACCCGCCGCGACATCCGCCAGATGGACGCCGGGCTGGTGTACACCGCGCTGCGCAACGGCCAGGTGTTCAGCGGGCTGGTGTACACCACCGACGGGCGCCTGAGCGCCTTCGACCTCAAGCTGCTGGACGACGACCTGCATTACTTCCCCGACTACACCGCCGCCCCGGTGGTGCGCCAGGCCGTGCTCGACGCCCATCCGCAACTGGCCGGGCTGCTCAAGCCGCTGGCCGAGCAACTGGATGACGAGACCATGCGCCAGCTCAATGCCAAGGTGGACGTCGAGCACCAGAGCCCGAGCAAAGTCGCCGCCGCCTACCTGCGCCAGCATCCACCTGCCGAGGAGCAACCATGAGTCTGCTTGATACCTTCGCCCACCTGGACTGGGCCCAGGTGCTGCAACTGACCTGGGAGCACATCACCCTGGTCGGCATCGCGGTCACCCTGGCCATTCTGATCGGCGTACCGCTGGGCATCCTGATGACCCGCTTTCCGGTGCTTGCCGGGCCTCTGCAGGCCAGCGCCACGGTGCTGCTGACCGTGCCGTCGATCGCCCTGTTCGGCCTGCTGCTGCCGTTCTATTCCAAGTTCGGCCAGGGCCTGGGCCCGCTGCCGGCGATCACCGCGGTGTTTCTGTACTCACTGCTGCCGATTCTGCGCAACACCTACCTGGCGCTGACCAACGTCGAGCCCGGCATACGCGAAGCCGCCCGCGGCATCGGCATGACCTTCGGCCAGCGCCTGCGCATGGTCGAGTTGCCGATTGCGGTGCCGGTGATTCTGGCCGGTGTACGCACCGCCGTGGTGATGAACATCGGCGTGATGACCATTGCCGCGACCATCGGTGCCGGTGGCCTTGGCGTACTTATCCTGACCTCCATCAGCCGCAGCGACATGTCGATGCTGCTGGTCGGCGCCGTGCTGGTGAGCCTGCTGGCCATCTTCGCCGACCTGCTGCTGCAAGCCCTGCAACGCTCGCTGACTCCAAAAGGACTGCTCAAATGATCGAACTTCAGAACCTGTGCAAGACCTTCCACAGCAACGGCAAGGACGTAAAGGCCGTCGACTCGGTAAGCCTGACGGTCAACGAAGGCGAGATCTGCGTGTTCCTCGGCCCGTCCGGGTGCGGCAAGAGCACCACCCTCAAGATGATCAACCGCCTGATCGCGCCCACCTCGGGCAAGGTGCTGATCAATGGCGAAGACACCACCGACCTGGACGCGGTGACGCTGCGTCGCACCATCGGCTATGTGATCCAGCAGATCGGCCTGTTCCCCAACATGACCATCGAGGAGAACATCACCGTGGTGCCGCGCCTGCTGGGTTGGGACAAGCACAAGTGCCACGAGCGGGCCCGCGAGCTGATGAGCATGATCAAGCTCGAGCCAAAGCAGTACCTGCACCGCTACCCGCGTGAACTGTCCGGTGGCCAGCAGCAGCGTATCGGCGTGATCCGCGCGCTGGCGGCGGATGCGCCGCTGCTGCTGATGGACGAGCCGTTCGGTGCGGTCGACCCGATCAACCGCGAGATGATCCAGAACGAATTCTTCGAAATGCAGCGTGCACTGAACAAGACCGTGATCATGGTCAGCCACGACATCGACGAGGCGATCAAGCTGGGCGACAAGATCGCCATCTTCCGCGCCGGCAAGCTGATCCAGATCGACCACCCCGACACCTTGCTGGCGCACCCGGCAGATGACTTCGTGAGCAACTTCGTGGGCCAGGACAGCACCCTCAAGCGCCTGCTGCTGGTGCGTGCCGAGGATGCGGCGGACAACGCGCCATCGGTGAGCCCCGAGACGTCGGTGGCCGATGCGCTGGAGCTGATGGACGAACATGACCGTCGCTACGTGGTGGTCACCGATGGCCAGAACAAGGCGATGGGCTATGTGCGCCGGCGCGACCTGCACCGTCAGCAGGGCACCTGCGCGGACTTCCTGCGCACGTTCAACGCCACCGCCGCGCACGACGAGCACCTGCGCATCCTGCTGTCACGCATGTACGAGTTCAACCGTTCGTGGTTGCCGGTGCTGGATGCCGAGAACGTGTTCCTGGGCGAGGTCACCCAGGAATCGATTGCCGCGTACCTGAGTTCGGGGCGTTCGCGGGGCATGAAGACCAGCATCGTGTCGCCGGCCGAAACGGTGGCCTGAATAGCTCCACCGCGATCTACTGCCGAACAGACAAGGCTGACAACGCCGGTCCGGCAGGCCATGGCCTGTGTGATCGGCGTAGCGAAGGCGTTGTCAGAACCCTACACTGGCCTGCACATAGAACGTGCGCGGCTCGCCCAGGTAGATCCCCGAATTGTTGTCGCTGGAACGGGTGAAGAACTGCTTGTCGAAGATGTTCTTCACCCCCGCCGCCAGCTTCAGGTTCGACAGCTGCGCACCAAAGTCATACCCGCCCCGCGCACTCCAGGTCACATACCCCGGAATGTCGCCATACTGCCCATCAGCCGTCGGTTCGGTGATGTAGTCGCCGGTGAAGGCACCTTTGCTGGTCATGCCGGTACCCGGAGCACGCTGTTTGGATTGCGCATAGGCGTCCACATTCCAGGTCCAGCGGTCCACCTGGTAACGCAGCCCGGCATTGGCGATCTGGCGTGAGTAGAACGGCAGGTCGCGCCCTTCGAAGCCCGGGATCGCCCCTTCATAGGTGGCGCGGGTGTAGGTGAAGCCGGCGTTCGCACTCAAGCCCTGCAGACGCGGGTCCAGCCCTGCCAGGTCGTAGTGCATCGAGGCCTCGATGCCCTGGTGCTTGGTCGCGCCCAGGTTGGTCCAGCCCACGTCGTTGCTGATGTACTGCAGCTCGTCATCGAAGTCGATGTAGAACGCGGTCAGCTCGCCGCCCCAGTTGCCGTTGTCATAGCGCGTGCCGATCTCGTAGGTCTTGGCCTTCTCGGCCTGCAAACCGTTGGCGGTCTGGTCGCCCTGCCCGCCCTGGCCCAGCTGGAAGTACTGCAGGCTGCCGAACGAGGTCTCGTAGTTGGCGAACAGCTTCCACGCATCGGACAGGTGATACATCACGCTCAATGCCGGCAGCGGTTCGTTGCTGGTCACGCTGCGGCTCTTGGCCACCACCGGCTTGTTGCCCAGGCCCATGACCGGGCGATCGTTCCAGTCGGTGTTGATGTGCTCGAAACGCACGCCGGGGGTGATGGTCCAGTTGCCCACGTCGATCTTGTTGTCGATGTAGTAGGCGCTGGCCTCGGTGCCGCCGGTACGGTCCTGGTACACGTGGCCGTCGGATTCCGGGGTCACGGTGGGCACGTTGTCGATCAGCGCCAGGCGCGTGGCCTGCTCGTGCATGGCTTCCTTGAGGTAGCGATAACCGACGCTGACCTCCTGGGTGGCCGGGCCGGTGACGAACACCCGCGACAGGCGCGGCTCGACGGCAAAGGTGTGGTAGCTGCGCGGGTACGACGACAGCGTCTGCTGGTCGCGCGCGGCAATGCTGCTGCCACGGAAGCTGTCGGTGTAGTAGGTCTGCACCTCGAACTGGGTCACGTCGTCGATCTGGCGCAGGTACTTGAGCGAGACATCCTTGCGCCGACCGGTGAAGTTGTCGTGGTCGCGGTCGGACTGGTAGGGGTTCTTGTCGAACTGGGCCTGGGTCAGGCCGCCGGGCATGTCGGCCTTGCCATCGTAGTAATGGAAGTTCAGCGACAGCTCGTCACGGTCGGTCAGCGCCCAGTGGGTCTTGAACAGCACGTCGTCGATGTCGTTGCTGTTGTTGCTGCTGCGGTAGCCATTGCCCTTGACCCCGGAGTACAGCAACGCCGCACCCAGGCCATTGTCGGCGGTGCCGCCAAGGAAGGCCGACTCGATGTGCTTCCAGCCGCCATGACGCGAGGTCTGGATCGTGGTGCCCAGCTCGCCGGTGGCCTTCTCGGGGATGGCTCGGGTGACGAAGTTGATCACCCCGCCGACGTTCTGCGGCCCATAGCGCACCGAGCCTGCGCCGCGCACCACGTCGATGCTGTCCAGGTTGCCCGAGGACCACGGTAAGCTATTTTCTAATAAAATGAACCAGAACTTACTCGGAGCCGATTCAATGCCCAAGGCATACGCATACGTCAGATGGTCAACCGCCTCGCAGGGCGAGGAAGGCCGAGACAGCCACGACCGTCAGACCACCCCACTCCAAGCATTTACAGAAGCCACAGGCGTGCCCGTGGTCGAAACCGTCATCGACAAGGGGATCAGTGCATTCCGTGGTGCAAACGCCCGGATCGGCCAGTTAAAAGGGTTATTGGACAGGATAGAGAGTGGAGAAATTGAGCATGGCGACTACATCATTGTCGAATCAATCGACCGACTAACCCGACAGAAGCTCACCGATTCCGTTGACCTTATCCAGTCAATTCTCAAAAAAGGCGTGCGACTACACACCGTTTTCGACAACAAGACATATTCCTACGACGATCCAAGCCGAGACCTCGAAACCTTGATCCTTGTAGGTGTAATCGCCAAGCGGGCACACGAAGAAAGCGAGACCAAGAGCAAACGCCTGAAATCCGTGTGGGTAAAGAAGCGAGATACAGCCGAAACCAGCGTTATAGGTAAACGATGCCCCTACGGTTTTCGCTTTGATGAGCAAAGCCAATCTTTTGTCATTGTTGAAG
The DNA here is from genome assembly GCF_024126555.1 of Pseudomonas sp. VE 267-6A. Taxonomy (NCBI): domain Bacteria; kingdom Pseudomonadati; phylum Pseudomonadota; class Gammaproteobacteria; order Pseudomonadales; family Pseudomonadaceae; genus Pseudomonas; species Pseudomonas sp. VE 267-6A. The sequence continues at coordinate 50,507 of NZ_JAMYBY010000016.1, read as the reverse complement.
ATGAAGCCCAAGAAATTCGGCATCTTTTCGACCTGCTTAAACACGTTGGAGCTTTGGAAAGCATTAAACGAGTAAATAAATACTCGAAACGTCGTTGGACCAGAACTTCAGTACGGGAACTTATTAACAGCAGAAGCCCCATTGGCGTCCTACGCTTGCAACGTCGCAACGAGAACGGCACCAAAGCCTTTGATCGTTATATCCCCGACTATTTTCCGAAAATCATTGACGAAATCGAGTTTGACACCGCCGTATCCGCGATGAAAAACCGATTAAACGGGCGAAAATTCGGACGCAGAACACCCCACCATTACAATATTTTCCGGCATTGCATTCAATGCGAAGAGCATAAATGCGGCATGATTTTCAATCTCCAAATATTAGGAACAGAGAAAAAACGTTATGCCTATCTTGTTTGTTCCAACAGAGCCGAGCGAGTATGCGAATGTAACAATCGAATTAGATTTGAGCTTGTTTTCGGCACATTCCTCGCTTTCGTGAAACAGTTGTCGGAAAATCGCTACATAGACGAAAGGACAGACAAGAAGCGAAAAGACTTCACTTGGTTCAGCCAAGACCAATACAAGCAAATGGACACCGTAAACGACGCATTCAGCCGTTTCTTTTCCGTTCGTGATACTTCGGCACCAAAAGAAGAAATACGAGCCAAGAAAGCCAAGCTAACAACCGAAAAAACCACATTGGATATGTTAGAGGCTTCGCTAGCTCAGTTTGACGGAATAATTCCAAATACATTTATCAGGCGTGTGGCCGATAGCGAAGCACGGATCACAGCGTTAGAAAGCGAGATCCAAAAACTTGAAGGCACATTAGCAATCGAAGCGGAAACGCTCGAAATCACTACCTACGAAGACATAATAGCCCTTTACGAAACAGAAGAAGGCCGATTGAAGCTCAATACATTTTTCATCACACGAGGGATCACCTTCGACATTAAAATTGACAAAGAAACAAATCTCGTCGGCATGGACATTCGTATAAAAGGTGAAAAATACTTCAACCTTTATACCCATCAATTCTTCAAACAAAAAGCTCCACTAACACCATTTGGAATACCAGACCTTTCCCACATCATAAAATAAACGCAAGCCCCTCTAATAAACCGAAAATTGGAGGGGTTACACATTAAAAAACCAAGGCGTTACACGTTAAAAACCCGAACAAAAACAAAAGGCACTATGCTCTTAACCACCAGAATAGCTTTTGACCTTTTCTAAACCACCATATTTTTACAAATCGTCTCGCGTAATGCACGCCCCTGCACACGCCTCATGTGTACGCACGCACCCGCACACCTCTTCAGTTATCAATATACAGAAACCATATAGATTAGATAACTATAATAAAGATTACTATACCGCACGCACGTACCCAACCAACACCACCATACAAAACCACCTACATCATCATGCTTGATATAAATTCTTTATGTGGTTAAATATATGTATATAGTGCAATTTTTAAAAGAAGCCCTTTAAAGCATACCTGCTATGTTAACCATCCCACTTTTGCTACGCAAAAGATGTGACGGTTAACGCAGGTGCCTTGTCGGCAGGACAGAAGCAAAAACCAAGAGCAAAAACCAACCCACCACTGAGGATAAAATGAATGATACCAATTTGCAAATAATTACGCTGACTAAAAGAGACAGAAACTATTCCAACCTGAAGGGGCTGGATAGTTCGTTGAAACACTCGCTTAGGCTGGACCAAAACGAGTATGACGACTTTGAATTCAACCCCAACCCACCGCACCCCAATATCGCCATTGTGGGTGGTATTGAACAGATACTAACGAGAGAATTGGCAGAGCAATTACTGACCGATTTCAACGACCAACTACAAACCAAACTCAAAGAAACAGAAGCGTCTGATGAAATAGCTTCAGAAAAAGAAAAACTGAGAAAACTAAAATCCAAGCTGGTTAAATTCATCAACGCAACCGAACCCACAGAGATAAAAGAATACGTCACATCGGTTATGGAGGGAGAAAGGCCGCTGGTAGTGGGAGACTACGCCGCCCTACTCAATCAGCACAAAATCAGCCGTATATCCCAACGTATCGACCTCTTGGAGAACTACATCACCAAGAAGCGAGAGATCGAGCAAAACTCACCAGATCGAGCCGTATCAAGGACGGTCAACAGGGTTAAAGAGATCATCCTTGTAATCCCTGAACCCAACAAACTGGCAATAACCAAGGCTTACACTGACCTGCTACAGAAAGCCTTGCACCAGTTCTACCAAAAGAATTTTCCCAACAACGACATTCTATTTTCGTTCAGTCACTTGGACGAAACCACAAACCACGTCCACGCCTTCCTTGACCTTCAAAATACGAAAACTGGGAAATATGATTTTTCAGCCCAAGAATTTGAGTTCGCATCACAATACTACGCGAAGAATAAGGCTCGACTTGACAAGATATCAGAACCACCGAAATTAGAAGACTTCAAACTCCCCAACCGTAGTGAGGAAAAGCAGAACCATAGGTTTATCCGAGCACGCGAATCATGGAAGTCAAAAGTCATGCAGGTGGCTTTCTATGAGCACTTTAACAGCTTAGCCGCTGCATATGGCTTACAAGCCAAATTCCTACCAAAGTCTAAAGAGCATCAAGAATTTGTAAGCAAAGTTGAGCAGGAAGCAAAAAAACCGAAAAGTGAACGAAGCCACAACTATTACACCAGACAAATAGAGAAGCTGCAGCAAGAACTAACCACGAAGGAGGTTGAACTTATCGAGCAAAGGGCCACTGCCGTCACCCTAAACACAACAATAAATGACCTAAGAAACACCGTAGCCACTTATAAGGCAACCATTCAGACTCTGGAAATACAAGCTAATGAGCAGAAAAAAGAAAACGATGAGCTTGACCATCACAAACAGAAATTAAATGACGAAATCACCGAAAAAACCACAAAAACAAAAGAGCTTTCTTCAAACTTCAAAACCATGAAAGAGAGAATGACCAAGGAACTTAATGAGTTACGCAAGAAAATCAAAGAGGACACCAATAGAAAATCAGTCTTGGAAAAAGCAATCAAGGCATACGAGGAAGAGCTTGAACCTTTGATTAAACGCTTTGATATCCTAGTGGATCGCATACTTGAAGCCAGAAGGCTCGACGAGAACCCAGAGCAATACTATAAGAGATTACGAGAAAACACCTATGAAATGGCTAGTCGTTTGGGCAAAGAGAAACGAAAGGACTATCTATTTAACGTTACGGAGCAACTCAAAGAACAAGGTTTAGACCATACCCAAGCAACATTAGGAATTACCGACAAGGTAAAACTTTGGGCATCTGACACGTTCACCAGCAAGCAAGTGGTTGAATTCGACAAGGAAGAAGCCGAGCAGGCAAAAGCGGCCAGAAAGAGAAGACTACTAAAACCCAAACCGCCAAGCCCATTTCAAGACCCTTACGACCCATATCAATAACCGCATAGTGCGGTTTTCTGCTCTTGGAGGATACGATACATCATATAGCACAATAGTATTTTTAGCCTCACCCCTTGAAACTCTATTTTTATATGATTTAATAATAGCAATAATAAGTCACTATTATCATTATTATTGCAATAACAATAATAGCAACTTAATTATTCTTATTATCACAAGGAAGATAATAAGATATTATTCTCGCTATCCCTCTGAGTTTTCCTTGATTCTGCTGGGTTTCCACCCTTTGGTGCAAACCACAAAACTCATTGATAACGAAAATAATAACGATATTATTCTTATTATTATTGTAGTAGCAATAATAATTCAGTACTTATTATTCTTATTATTAGGAGGAAATAAATGAACAACACAGTATTAGAAAGAATTCTCAACGTAGCTACAGAGTTGTATATGACAAATGGTAAAAAATCATATCCAACAGTTCACCAAGTCCGAGCCATAGCTAAGACAGATATGAATACGACCAGTGAAGCAATGAGGCAATGGCGTAAAGAAATGGACGCGGAGAAATCCGACCAGTCAAACGGCTCTGAAACCTTTCAGAAAGCCATCAGTGAAGCGACGGCAACGCTTTGGAGCATTGCAGAACACGCTGCAGGTGAAAACCTCAGAAAAGCTCAAAAGGCTTGGAATACAGAGAAGTCAGAGCTTGGAGAAAAAACTCAAACCCTTATCAATGAAAATGAACAACTACGATATGACCTTGACCTTGCGAAGAAAATCAATCTTGATCAAGCAGGTGAACTACTTGATGAAATGACCTATCGGAAAATTGCAGAAACCGCGTTAGAGGAAGAGAAGCAAAAAAACCAGAAACTGACAGAGCTTTTAAACCTCCAGAAATAAAAAAGCCCCGAGATGGGGCTTTAACGCTTTTACGCTCTATTGCCGCATTCAAAGCCTGAACTTTGAAACCATCGCATGTAAATCCACGGCAAGACGCGATAGCTCTTGACTGGATGCGTTCGTCTGATTTGCTCCAGCAGAAGTTTGCATTGACAAATCTCTGATATTCACAAGATTTTTGTCTACCTCACGGGCAACCTGTGCTTGCTCTTCAGAGGCACTGGCAATAACCAAATTCTTTTGATTTATCGAAGCAATAGCCTCACCAATCACGTCCAGAGCATCATTAGCCTCCCGAGCCACCTGCAACGTGCCATTAGCTCGCTCTTGGCTCTCATTCATAGCATCAACCGCACGATCAGTACCAGATTGAATCCCTTCAATCATTTTTTCAATTTCGCCTGTCGATTGTTGAGTACGATAGGCCAGTGCCCTTACTTCATCAGCTACAACTGCAAACCCTCGACCAGCTTCACCAGCCCGAGCAGCTTCAATTGCAGCATTAAGTGCTAACAGGTTGGTCTGTTCCGCAATTGAGCGAATCACTACCAAGACCTGACTAATCTCATTGGCATTTTGTGCCAACAACTTAACCTCTTCCGAAGTATCAGAAACGTTACCAACAAGCCGGTTAATAGACTCTAAAGCCTGACTAACCTTTTCTCGACCTTGATAGGTGCTCTTATCAGCAGCTTTTGAGTCATCAGCAGTATTAACAGCGTTGCGAGCCACTTCTTCAACCGCTGCTGTCATCTGATTAACTGCCGTAGCTGCTTGGTCAATTTCAGCACTTTGCTGATTAAGTCCGCGATTCGTATCCTCAGTTACAGCATGTAGCTCTTCCGAGGCAGAGGCAAGCATAGTGGACGATTCAGAAATTTTCTCTATTGTCTCATGCAGACTATCTTGCATCCGCTTCAAAGCAATCAGCAGATGAGCAGGCTCATCGCTTCCAGTAACATGAATATTTTGAGTAAGATCACCACTGGAAACTCTATCAGCAACTATAACTGCCTCAGATAGTGGAGACACAATGCTCCGAGTCAACACGATAGCAATTACGACCATTAGCATCAAGATCAGGATCAACGCTACAACAATCATAAACACTGCAGCATCGAATGCTTTGCTTGTCTGATCGGCGGCGTGAACAGCACCTTGCTCATTAAACTTGATCAGTTTATTCAAGGCAGCCATCATCTGATCCGCTGCACTAGCAAGCGGCCCATTAGCCACTTCAATCTCATCACCACGTTCTACTGACGCAAGTACACCATCCAGTATCCGCTCTTGATAGGATAAATATTTGGCGTAAGAACTTTTGAAGTCCTCAAACAGCTTTCGATCATCAGGTGAGTCTATTCCTTTTTCATAATTAATTAAAAAAGCGGATATTTCTTGATTGATACGTCTTACCAAACCAACCGTTTCTTTTAACTGATCGCCTTCTTTCATGGTAAGCGTCCTGAGCGTCAACGCTCTGGTACGCCCCAGACCACTACCAATCTCTCCCACGTCCTGCACCGCTGGCAACCACTCGACACGGATTTCAGCAGTCGCGTCATCCATCTCGTTGGCTTGGAACAGAGCAATCAACCCCATCGCCAAAACCAAGAACCCAATTATCGTAAAGCCGAGGCCAGCCCGACTCCCGATATTCATATTTCTCAAGCTCATAATCCCTCCTTTCATCTTTAAACCCAATGGTATGTAACGACAATATCGGCAACAACTCAAAATTCTTTAAGGATATTTTGTTAGGCCATACTTTATTTCGCAATAAATCTTCGACTAATTGACGAGCCTTTTGCTCTCAAGTATGATCCGTCCGTCTACGAGGAATGGATTTTCCTACTTGATCGACATTTGCCCGCCTAGTGCGGGCTTTTTTTGCCAACAACAAGTGCAAGTCTTTACCTCCAACATCCAGCCCTATAGATGCCATCTTGTCTTTTGCTCGTTTAACGAAGAGCAATCCGTTAAGCCCTACAAAAGCCCCCTCTGCTTTAAATTTTTTTTCGAGACTTTTACTGTACTCGTCAACCAACCTCATTAATTTGTCTTCTACCTCATCAGCGAAACGTGTATTAAATAATCTTATTCATAGTAGCTGTAATTGTTAATTACTAACATTTTATCACATTAGGATTCATTTGCTAATTCGAAACCACAGGCAATAAAAACCCGCCAAAGAGCGGGCTTTTTACCATCCAAATTTGACAAAACTTTAAAGTATGGCAATTTGAAGGAAGAAGAAAAAGAAAACCACCTTGGGGAAGGTGGCAAGACATACATACATATAACAATATTTTATAAAACTTACACCTCCATTTAATCACCAAATAAAATATTGTCAAGTCCCTTCTCAAGGTTTTCTTTTTCTAAATTTAATATTAGAAGAGGATAACGATGGGATGCGTAAAAATATTTGAGGACTACTTACCAAATAGACCTTATCACACAGACGATTTAGTCAGTGGCCTAAAAATCAATAAAAAAGAAAAAGCAAAACTTGCTCGACTGGTCCAACCAAACGGGCCAACCCATAGATACTGGATGGTTTTCGACCTCGACAGATCCAACGCCGGAATGCACTGGGATGACGTTGGAGCACCAGCCCCTAACCTAATCGCTCGAAATCCGGCCAATGGGCACGCCCATTTGCTCTACTTGCTACAAACCCCTATCCGAACCGCAATCGACGCTAAAACAGCCCCTTTACGCTATGCAGCAGCTATTGAAGCAGGCTTGCGTAATCGTTTAGGAGCAGACCGAGGCTATTCCGGCCTGATCTGCAAGAACCCGATCAATTCCCATTGGATAGTGACCCAATGGCAGGCCGATCCATACACCTTGGACGACTTGGCTGAGTACGTTGATTTAACACCGGAAAAGGCCAAACAGAACCCCGTAGAGGATTACGGATTGGGTCGCAACTGTATGCTTTTTGATGAGTTAAGGGCTTGGGCATACAAAGCTATCCGCCAAGGCTGGCCGAACTATGATCAATGGCTAAACGCCTGCCTTGACCGTGCAACAGGCTACAACGTCAATTTTGCTACACCACTGGACATGTCCGAAGTAAAACACACGGCCAAAAGCGTCGCGAAGTGGACGCATAGAAACTTTAACCGTGGCACATTTGACGATTATGTTGCAAGAACCCACACAAGCGAGATACAGGCTTTCAGGGGTAAACAAAAGGGAAAAACCAAGAGAGAACGAGGGATTATCTTGCTTGAAGCAGGGGCAACCATTAAGGAAGTAATGAAGGCGTTAAATGTAAGCAGAGCAACAGCCTACAACTGGAGATTTAATTCATGACATTATAATCTGTCTAAAAGCCTATATCAGATAATAGCACCCGACGAGGGTGTTTCTTCTTCCTTCCGCCCATCCCCCTCCCTTTCCTCCCCCTACCCCCACATATACATACACCGCACCACCGATAGCGATATAACGCACGGAATTAGTCAAAATCGACCTTCTTCCACTCCGTTGATACAACGACACCAAACCACACCACTACACGCCTAAAATAGCCAAATGTGTTACACCTCGCAGCATCATGGTTAGTGCAAAAAGCCTATATCAAAAATAGTCCAAAACAGCGTTAACCACTCAACCCAATACTTCCAGAGGTTCGGGGATATATCTCCAAACCTATATGTATGTATACATACATATCAAATTTCATAGGACAACCCGCCACAACAAACAATATCAATTTTCACCAACCGGCTGTTTTTGTCCTAAACCCAAAACAGGTATTTTTCGATCAAAAACCACACCACCGAACAGCAAGCATTAAAGTGCTATTTTCAAAAAAATTACGGAATTTTTTTATAACTTTATATCAAAAAATTGATAACTTGATTTTTCCGACCATCAATTTATTGCTTAAATACGGCACAAAACGTTGTCAATAGCAAATCGAAAATATTTTTATCGTTCAACCTTATTCACATTTATGGTTCTACCCTAATTGATTTTACTTAGTTGAGCTTTGCAACTAACCACCTGCAAAAAATTATCGGGAATTTTCGAACAATCGCTCCCAGTTTAATTTCAAGATTGAATGTGGGGGATAGGCCACCCCAAAAAATGAAAATTTCAAAACCTTGCCTCAATTTGACACATCGAGCATAGCCACCATGACAACTTCAAAGATATATCTCCGAAGCATTGACATATAGATTTTTCGTGCTATTTGTATTTATAACAATACAGGAGAGAGTATGAAAAATGCAGAAATAGCAGGCAAGATAGGCGGAATAGTTGGTGGATTCAAAAGAAGAGAGCGTCAAAGATTTTTGATTAACTTCTTAAAAATCATAGAAATGGAGGAATATCCTAACTTAAGACTGACATCCAGCCTCGCCAAAAAATTGATAATAGGACTATCTGGACACAAAGGCATATCAAACAATGCGTTAGTCAAAGAGTTTGGAACTCCAGATAACAAAGCCAAGCTACAAAATCTTGACAGCATCGTCCACTCATTAGTCGCAAGGCATAAAATTACTTATAATGAGCATTGGGGAGACGCAAAAAGGAAAATTGATGAAGATGCAGAAGAATACAAACAGCGAATAATTGAGGACATGCGAACGCAACAGGGATGAAACTACGTGACGCCCAACAACACAAAAAACCCGAGAGGGTTTTTATTTGCCTTAAATATGGCCTTGAATTTCCGCCATGACTCGACAATAAATGTAGATAATCCGTTTTTAAAAAATCCACGGAATACCACAGCGTAAGTTATTCCGCCAAACCTTTCGCTTGCTCCAAGCAGACATAGGTTCGAAGATATATCTCCAAACCATTAGCTACCAGCCAACGCCCCACATGCAAGCCTTATCATCTCCAAATATTCATCGCGACTTACTTTACCTTCCTCGTACAACTTATCAGCAGTTAGAATAGCTAAATCATACTCTGCTTTGCACAAAATCCCATAATGCAGATGCTCCAAGCCCCAGATGCGATAAGCTATTGAATTTTTCCCGGCTTCCATACCTAATGTACCTCCAGTCTTAAATATCGACTTCAGCAGTACTTTTATAGCACAGAACACCCTAACCTTCAATTATTCTAAAAATATGATAATTTACTAATAACTAACAATATAAAACACCATGAAAAAATTAGCATCAGCAATATTAACTACATTGGCCTTCAAGGTCCCACACTAAACATATCAATCATTCATAGCAGGCGTTTCGCAGCAATGATTGGTTGGCCAACCGCACCATACTCCGCCACTCTGTTTCACCTATTTGACCATTTAGCTTTAGCTGCTCTGCCTCAATTGTGGCTTTGTGGTAATCATCTTCATTAAGATGAGTATTTCTAATATGTTGAAAAATCCACTTTCGGTAATTCCAAGACCGCCCTTCAAAATCTATATCCACAAAAGAAACCCAAGCTTTACTACAAATTAATTTATCGCACACTACAAACATTGTTCTTTTTTTAAGCAGTCGCCCCATATCAAATGCGTAGCGTTGGCGTTCAACCTAAGCCACATGATAGCCGTGTATTTTATACGGGTTTAGTCGTCAAGCACAGGAATGGATCCGACCGTTCGTCAGCTTGAAGGCTTTTCGCCATGATGCGAGGAATGGCCATCCTCAGCAAACCCCGGCCCCCAAAGCCACGGGTACAAGTCCCCGTAGCTTTGGCGACCTATATTATTAGAAACGGTTTACCTTTCGAAATCGGCGCCATCGACAACTGCGGCTGGCCATACGGGGCGAATGCGGCGGGAATGCCGTCGATCAGCACCGTGGAACGCGGCGACAGGCGCGAGGTGAGCCCGCGCACGCCGACATTCAGCGCGATGTCGCTGCCGCCGGTGCCGTTGGAGTCCTGCACCTGCACACCCGGCACCCCGCGCAGCACGTCGCGCACGCTCAGCGCGCCCTGCTCGACCATGGTTTCACGGCGTACCACGGTGCGCGCACCGGGGTGGTTCTGCACCACGCTTTCCTGGGCGTCGCCCAGCCAGTCGCCGACCATGCTGATGTCGGTAGGCGCCAGCTCCAGGGTGCCGGGCGCCGTGCTCACCGGCTGCGCCGCGTGCAGCACCACGGTGCCCTGGGAAATCTCGTAGGTCAGCCCGCTGCCCTGCAGCAGGGCCTGCAGCGCCTGCTCGGGGGACAGGTTGCCGGACACCGCCGGGGCCTGCTTGCCGGCCACCAGGTCGGGGCTGAAGAACAGTTGCAGCGATGTCTGCCGGCCCAGCTGGCCCAGCGCCGCGGCCAGCGGCTGGGCCTGGATCTGGATGCTGGTGGGTGCCGAATCGGCGTAGCTGTTGGCGATGCCGCCGCTGACGGCCAATGCCAGTGCCAGCGGCAGCCAGCGTTTGGAAACCTTGTTGTTGTTCACGTCGTCGAGAAGTCCTGAGGGTCAGAAAATCGGCCACTGCCTGCGAATGAAAATGCTTGGCAGTTGCAGTTGGGCAGGAAGACGAACAACGGGAAAAAAACCTGAATCTATTTTGCGATTATTTCTTGCGAGCCATCGGCATGGGCCTTGATGGCCACCGGCAGGATGCTGGGCAAGGCGCGCAGCAGGGCGTCGGTGTCATCGGTGCTGAAGCTGCTGCTCAGGCGCAGCGCCGCCGTTTTGCCGGGGGCCACGCGCAGCGGGTGTTCGCGGTAGCGCGACACCTCGCGCACCACCTCGCCCAGCGGCACATCGTTGAACACCAGTTTGCCGCCGCGCCAGGCGGTCAACGCGGCGGCGTCCACCGTATAGGGCGCTGCCACCGCGCCATGGGCATCGATGTGCGAACCGAGGCCGGCGCTCAGCAGCGCCTGCCCCTGGCCGTCGCCCTGCACGCGCACCGAACCCTGCTCGACCGCCACGCGGGTCTGCTCGCTGTCGCGGCGCACATCGAAGCGCGTACCGGTGACCGTGACCTTGCCATGGCCGGTGCTGACCACGAAGGGGCGGGCCGTATCATGGGCAACGCTGAACATCACCTCGCCCTGCTCCAGGCGAATGTCCCGCTGCCCGGCACTGAAACTCACCTGCACCCGCGTGCGGCCGTTGAGCTCCAGGCGCGAGCCATCGGGCAGGTCGAGCTGGCGACGCTCGCCCAGGCCGGTCTGCATCTGGCCCTGGTAATTGAGCTGGTGCTGCTGCCAGCCGAACCAGCCAAGCCCTGCCGCGACCGCCACCACACTGGCTGCCAGGGCCTGGCGCAACAGGCGTCGACGCGGCAGCTGGCGTACCGGGTCGGGCGCACACAAGGCCTGCAGGCGCTCGCGCGGCAGCAGGTCGGCCGCGCCCCACAGGCGCCCGAGCAGGTCGTACTCATGTTTATGCTGGGGGTGCTGCGCCAGCCAGGCATGCAGTTGCGCCTGCTGCTGGGGCGTCAGGGGCGCATCGCGGCCACGGGCGAACCATTCGGCGGCCTGCTCGCGCACGGCATCATCGCCGCAGGGGCATGTGCCCTGATTCATGAAAACATTTGCCTGACTCATCTCGTTGACACATCCAGGTGCTCACGCAGATGCCGGAGCGTGCGGATCATATACTTTTCGACCATGTTCTTGGTCAAGCCCATGCGCTCGGCGATCTCGGCCTGGGTCAGGCCTTCGAGCTTCTGCCAGATGAACACTTTGCGGCAGTTGAGCGGCAGCTCGGCCAGGGCGCGTTCCACGCTGTCGGCCAGCTCCAGTGCATGCACATAGGCCTCGGGGTCATCGCCCGGGGTGGGCGACAGGTCCAGCCCTTCCTGCTCCAGGGCCTGGCGCCGGTCTTCGCGCCGGTAGCCGTCCACGGCAATGTTGCGTGCCGTCTGGTGCAGATAGGCGCGCGGCTGCTCGACTGGCAGGGCGGGGTTTTCCAGCACCCGCACAAAGGCATCATGCGCGAGGTCCTCGGCCTGCTGACGACTGCGCAGCTTGCGTGTCCAGGTGCCGATCAGCTCATGGTAGTGGTCGAGGAAGCCTTTGTGTCGAGACACGGTGCGGGGGTCGTCGCTAGGCGGGAGGGAGGTTGCGAATAGTAATGTTTCTTATTAAACCCGGCAATCACCGCCGAGCGATTGCCCTGCAACAGCGCCCATGCGAGCGGCTAAAAATATGCACACACGCCCCGCTGCGAACGGTGCCCGTGCCCTGCCCGTTCAAGCTGTTTGCGTGCGCTTGCCCAACCTTTTGGGGCCATCGTCGCCGAAGTTGACGCCATCGTTGTTTTAGCTGAGTTGGCCTGCAAAAGCTGCGAACGTGCGGGTATTTTTAACGCTTCGCAAAACTTCGGGAACATCTGCCTGTCATCCGGGTCGGTTAAAACGAGGGGTGTCTGCAACGTGCGTCAGCGTAGCGAAAAAACGCGAGATTTTTTGTTGATCTTGAATCCTTCAGGTCCTAAAGTTCGCGCCGAGCGTCCATGCTGGAAACGATCCATCCGGCTCAAGTACTGACGACGAGACAGCAAGGTCACCCGCTGCGCAGCTTCTGCGACCCGGTTGACCTTTTTGCTTTCGGCGACATGCCTTGGGAAGTAGGCGAACCAAAGTGGGGATACGGAGGGCGCTCAGTTGCAGCCACTTATTCATTCAGTTTGCCCATGGAGTCCCCCAGCATGTCGATCCAGGTCGAAGACTACTTCGCACGCGATACCTTCAACAAAATGAAGGCGTTCGCCGACAAGCAAGAAACCCCGTTCGTGCTCATCGACACGGCCATGATCAGCAAGGCCTATGACGACCTGCGCGCCGGTTTCGAATTCGCCAAGGTGTACTACGCGGTCAAGGCCAACCCTGCGGTCGAAATCATCGACCTGCTCAAGGACAAGGGCTCGAACTTCGACATCGCCTCGATCTACGAGCTGGACAAGGTGATGGCCCGCGGCATCGGCCCGGAGCGCATCAGCTACGGCAACACCATCAAGAAATCCAAGGACATCCGCTACTTCTACGAGAAGGGCGTGCGCCTGTACGCCACCGACTCCGAAGCCGACCTGCGCAATATCGCCAAGGCAGCACCGGGCTCGAAAGTGTATGTACGCATCCTTACCGAAGGCTCCACCACCGCCGACTGGCCGCTGTCGCGCAAGTTCGGCTGCCAGACCGACATGGCCATGGACCTGCTGATCCTGGCCCGCGACCTGGGCCTGGTGCCTTACGGCATCTCCTTCCACGTGGGTTCGCAGCAGCGCGACATCAGCGTGTGGGATGCGGCCATCGCCAAGGTCAAGGTGATCTTCGAGCGCCTGAAGGAAGAAGACGGCATCGTGCTCAAGCTGATCAACATGGGTGGCGGCTTTCCGGCCAACTACATCACCCGTACCAACAGCCTGGAAACCTACGCCGAAGAGATCATTCGCTTTCTCAAGGAAGACTTCGGCGACGACCTGCCGGAAATCATCCTGGAGCCTGGCCGCTCGCTGATTGCCAACGCCGGCATCCTGGTCAGCGAAGTGGTGCTGGTGGCGCGCAAGTCGCGTACCGCCGTGGAGCGTTGGGTATACACCGACGTGGGCAAATTCTCCGGCCTGATCGAAACCATGGACGAGTCGATCAAGTTCCCGATCTGGACCGAGAAGAAAGGCGAGATGGAAGAGGTGGTGATCGCCGGCCCGACCTGCGACAGCGCCGACATCATGTACGAACACTACAAGTACGGCCTGCCGCTGAACCTGGCCATCGGTGACCGCCTGTACTGGCTGTCGACCGGCGCCTACACCACCAGCTACAGCGCGGTGGAGTTCAACGGCTTTCCGCCGCTGAAGGCGTACTACCTGTAACCACGGGTCAGTTGCACACGAAAGGCGACGGTTGCAACCGTCGCCTTTTTTCATGGGCCCACGCGGTCAGCTCAGCACACGCAGTACATGTGCCTCGAACTCGAGGTTCTCCCCGCTGATCACATTCAGGTAATCCATGCCGTCGGAGTGACGGTAGTTGCCGATGCTGCACTCGTAGGTGTCATAGAGCTTCAGTCGCAGCACGTCATGGTCGCCCCACTCCCCCATGGGCTTGACCAGCCAGGGCTCGCTGGTACCCCCCGGGAACAGGCCCACATAGTGATTGAAGTTCTTGCCCACCGCCGCGCCCCGATAGAACCCGGTATCCGAAGAGCTGGAGATGTTGTAGGTAATGCGCCGGTCGGTGTGGGAGACGTAGTCGAAACGAAAATTGACCGGCTTGATGAGCCGGGTGTCGGTCATCACCTGCAACCAGCCATCGTTGTCGATGCCGCCTTCGACCAGGCTGATACCGATACGGCCCTTGTGGCCCGGCGTCACCGAGTAGAGGCTGGCGATGAATGAGAAATTCCAGGTGTCACTCATGGGGACCCCCTGCGCAGGCAAGGCCCGGGTGACTGGCAAGACGGTGGTTGCTGTTCATGGTCGATCTTCCTTGAGAAGCATGGGAGTGATCGAGCATAGAAAGGCGGCAGGCTAAACCCGAGAGTGAAGGCTTTCCGTGGCCTGCCGCGACACCTGCTCCAGACGCTGCCGATAGGCCCCCGCCATCGCCTGGATCTGCGGCTGCTCGGCCTGCTCCAGGCTGGCCACTGCAGCACGCAGGAAGTTGCCGTTACCCTGCTCCAGGGCCTTTTGCAGCCACACCAGCGACTGCTCCATGTGGCCTTGCTCGGCGAGGATCGCCGCATGGCTGAACTGCCCGCGAAAATCGCCGGCCTCGGCAGAAAGACGATACCAGTGCATGGCGGCGTGCCGGTCGGCCGCGCAGGCCAGCCCCTGCTCCAGGTAACGTCCCAGCAGGTTCATCGACTTGGCGTGGCCGGCGTGGGCGGCCTGCTGATACAGGTGCAGGGCCGCAGCATGGTCCTGGCCCACACCCCGCCCCGTGGCCAGCAGGTTGGCCAGGTTGTACTGGCCCCAGTCCAGCCCTGCGGCAGCGGCCGCACGGTAGTGACCGGCCGCCGCCGCCAGGTCGGCCTGCCCTCCCCACCCATGCTCCAGGCAGCGCCCGAGCATGTTGTGCCCCATCGAACTGCCCTGGCGGGCGGCAATGCCGAACCAGGTCCGCGCCAGTGCCGGGTCCTGCTCGATGCCACGCCCGTCGAGCAGGATCTGCCCCAGCAGCAGCTGGGCCTCGACAACGTTCTGCGCGGCAGCCGCCAGCAGGGCCTGGGCCGCTTTGCCCGGACTGTGTTCGATGAGTTGATGCAACTGGTCGATATCGACCTGTTCTTCGCGACGCAGGCTGAAGGTCACGGCTCAGACCTCTGCCCAGCGGCGCAGCAGGTTGTGGTAGGTGCCGGTGAGCTGAATCAGCGACGGGTGGTCGGGCACATCCACCGTGAGCTGCTGGATGGCGTTGTCCATCTCGAACAGCAAGGCCCGCTGGCTGTCCTCGCGCACCATGCTCTGGGTCCAGAAAAACGCCGCATAGCGCGCCCCGCGGGTTACCGGGTTGACCTTGTGCAGGCTGGTGCCGGGGTACAGCACCATGTCGCCTGCCGCCAGCTTGACCTGCTGCAGGCCATAGGTGTCCTGGATCTCCAGCTCGCCACCGTCGT
Source organism: Pseudomonas sp. VE 267-6A (assembly GCF_024126555.1). Taxonomy (NCBI): domain Bacteria; kingdom Pseudomonadati; phylum Pseudomonadota; class Gammaproteobacteria; order Pseudomonadales; family Pseudomonadaceae; genus Pseudomonas; species Pseudomonas sp. VE 267-6A. The sequence goes on along the minus strand of NZ_JAMYBY010000016.1, from coordinate 34,663 downwards.
ATTCGTCGGGGTCGCTGAAGAACAGCGTCGACGACAGGTCGGTACGTACCCGCTCATGGCTGCCGCGCGGCTGGCGGATGGCGTTGTCGATGTGAAAGCCGAAGCTGCCCCCTTCGCGGTAGCAGTTGACCAACGGTGGGAACACCTTGAACGGCAGCGCCGCCGACATGAAGCGCGGGTTGCTCCACAGGCGCTCGATCATCGCGCTGCCGATTTCCTTGGCCAGCGGGTGCGCCTCGGGCAGCTGCAGGTTGTGCTTGGCCTTGGCCGACTGGTAGCCCGCGGTGATCTTGCCGTCGGCCCAATCGGCCTGCTCCAGCGCCTGGCGAATACGCTGCACTTCTTCGCGGGTGAACAGGCCGGGAATGTGTAAAAGCATGGCGCAGGCACCAGGGGTCGGCTAAAGGGCGTCAATGGTATTGATTCTTATTGAACCAGTACAAGCCCCTTGCGAGGGGCGGGACGTTTCAGCAGGCATAAACCGCCACACAAAGGTGTAAAGAATGTAAATTCAGTACGAATAGCAATTGATCTCAATTGTTACTCATATTTGTTTACATTATATTTCGGCGCCTTCACACCTTGGGGACCTTCCGATGTCGCGCCATTACGTGCCTACCGCTGTCAGTTCACCACGCCTGCTTGCTTCTGCCATAGGGGTCGCGTTGAGCGCCACGTCCGCCGGCCACCTGGCCTATGCGGCCGACGCAGCCCCGGCCACAAGCGGCTCGATCGCGCTGGATGCCACCAGCATCAATGGCCAGGCCGATACCGCCAGCACCGACTACAAGGTCGAGAAGTCCTCATCGCAGAAGTACACGGCGCCGCTGGTGGACATCCCGCGCAGCGTGACCGTGGTGCCGCAACAGGTCATCAAGGACACCAACGCCCTGACCCTGCAGGATGCCCTGCGTACCGTGCCGGGCATCACCATGGGCGCCGGCGAAGGCGGCAACCCGTCGGGCGATCGCCCTTTCATTCGCGGCTTCGACTCGCAAGGCTCGATGTACCTGGACGGCGTGCGTGACGTGGGCTCGCAGACCCGCGAGATCTTCGCCATCGAATCGGTTGAAGTGGCCAAGGGCCCCAACTCGACCATCGGCGGGCGCGGTGCAGCCGGTGGCACCATCAACCTGGTGACCAAGAAGGCCCACCTGGGCAACAGCACCGACGGTGCCTTCACCTGGGGCTCGGACCAGACCAAGCGCTACACCCTCGATGGCAACTACCAGTTCCTCGACACCGCAGCGTTTCGCCTGAACCTGATGAGCCACGAAAGCAACGTGGCCGGTCGCGACGAGGTCAACTACGACCGCTGGGGCGTGGCCCCGTCCCTGGTATTCGGCCTGGGTACCCCGACCCGCGTGAGCCTGGACTACTACCACGTGGAGAGCGACGACCTGCCGGATTCGGGCATCCCCTACGGCCTGCGCTCGGGCAGCACCGCCGGGCGCACCTCGGCCAACCCGGACAAGCCTGACGATGGCGGCCGCAGCAGCAACTACTACGGCCTGGTCGATCGCGACTTCTACAAGACCCGTGCCGATATCGCGACCATCGCCGTCGAGCACGACCTGAACGATGCGCTGACCCTCAAGAACACCCTGCGCCACGGCAACACCCTGCAAGACTTCATCTACAGCCAGCCCGACGACAGCAAGGGCAACATCCTCAACGGTGAAGTCTGGCGCCGCCCGAACAACCGCGTGGCCAACACCCGCACCACCACCAACCAGACCGACCTGTTCGGCGAGGTGTACATCGGCGGGTTCAAGAACACCTTCTCCACCGGTATCGAGCTGAGCCGCGAGGCCTCCACCAAGGAAGGCTACGACATCACCGGCTTCCGTTCCGGCAACTGCTCTTCGACCACCGGCCAGATCCCGGGTGTGTGCACCTCGTTCCCCAATCCCAACCCGAACGAGGCCTGGGGCGGCGACGTGACCCGTACCGATGCCGGCGCCGACACCACCAGCAGCACCCGCGCCATCTACCTGACCGATACCCTGGAGCTGAACCCGGCCTGGCTGCTGACCATGGGCCTGCGCTACGACCACTTCGACACCAAGGCCAAGACCAAGGTGGCGGGCGGTGCGACCAGCTTCAAGACCGAAGACACCAGCGAGTTCGTGACCGGCCAGCTGGGCCTGACCTGGAAGCCGACCGACAACGGCAGCGTGTACATCTCGTATGCGACCTCGGCCACCCCGGCCGGCGCTTCGCTGGGTGAAGGCAGCGACGGCAACCCGCTGCTGACGCCGACCACCACCAGCGACCTGAAGGCCGAAGAGACCACCAACTACGAAATCGGCACCAAGTGGGACCTGCTCGATCAGCGTCTGAACCTGACCGCCGCGATCTTCCGCACCGAGAAGGAAAACGCCCGCGTACTGGTCGATGCCAACACCTACCAGAACGCCGGCAAGAGCCGCGTCGATGGCCTGGAGCTGACCGCCACCGGCAAGCTGACCAATGACTGGCAGGTGTTCGCCGGCTACACCTACATGGACGCCAAGCTGGTCGACGGTGGCGCGCAGTCGGTCGGCGGTGTGCTGGTGGACGGCTACAACGACGGCAACCAGATGCCCAACACGCCGAACAACAGCCTGACCCTGTGGACCACCTACAACGTCACGCCAAAACTCACCCTCGGCGGTGGTGCCTTCTACGTCGACGACGTGTTCGGCAACGTGACCAACAGCGTGATGGTCGATTCGTACTGGCGCTACGACGCCATGGCCAGCTACAAGCTGACCAAGAACGTCGACCTGCAGCTGAACGTGCAGAACCTCACCAACGAGGTCTACTACGACAAGGCCTACGCGGCGCACTACGCCAACCAGGCGGCCGGTCGCACGGCGCTGCTGACCACCAGCTTCCACTTCTGACGGCAGCTGGCAGGCCCGGCCCCGTTCACTTCGGTGATCGGGGCCTTTGTGTATCAAGGCATAATGCGCGGCGCATTCACGCAACCCGCAACACAAGGTGGTCGATGTGGTGAAGAAAAGCCTGTTTCAACTGCACTGGTTCTTCGGCATCACCGCCGGGCTGGTGCTGGCGCTGATGGGAGTGACCGGGGCAACCTGGTCGTTCCAGGACGAATTGCTGCGCCTGTTCAACCCACAGGTGCTCAAGGTGCAGGTGCGCGACGAAGGCGTGCTGCCGCCGGCCGAACTGGTGCGCCGCGTCGAGGCCGAACAGGGCGACAAGGTGTCGATGCTGTGGGTGAACGTGCGCAGCGACGAAGCTGCGCGCATCTTCTTCACCCCACCGCCGGGCGAGCGCCGCGGCACCCTGCGCTATGCCGACCCCTACACCGGCAAGCTGCAGCCCCCGGTCAGTGGCCAGGGGTTCTTCGACCTGATGCTGCAGTTGCACCGCTTCCTCGCCATGGGCGACACCGGCCGGCAGATCACCGGCGCCTGTACCCTGATGCTGATCTTCTTCTGCCTGTCGGGGCTGTACCTGCGCTGGCCGCGTCAGGCGCTGAACTGGCGAACCTGGCTGACCCTGGACTGGGCGAAGAAAGGTCGTGTCTTCAACTGGGACCTGCACGCGGTGGCCGGTACCTGGTGCCTGCTGTTCTACCTGCTGTTTGCCCTGACCGGGTTGTTCTGGTCCTACGAGTGGTACCGCGAGGGGCTGAACCGGTTGCTGGGCGATGCACCGGCCGCTGGCGAACAGCGCAAGCGCGGCGAAGGCCGTGGCCGCCCGCCCGCACCCGGCAAGGATGCGGCGCCGCTGGTGGTGGACTACGACGCCATCTGGACCAGCCTGCAGGCAGCGGCCGGCCCGGGCCTGCGCACCTATAACCTGCGCCTGCCACCGGCCGGCGGCCAGCCCGCCACCCTGTTCTACCTGCTCGACAACGCCGAGCACGAGCGCGCGCTCAACACCCTGAGCCTGGACCCGGCCACCGGCGTGGTACGCCAGCACGATCGCTACGCCGACAAGTCGTTCAAGGCGCAGCTGCTGGCCAGCGTGTATGCCCTGCATGTGGGCAGCTACTTCGGGCTCACCGGGCGCATCCTGGTGACCCTCGCCAGCCTGAGCATGCCGCTGTTCTTCATCACCGGCTGGCTGCTGTACCTGGACCGCAGGCGCAAGAAGCGCCAGGTACGCGAGGCCCGCAAGGGCCTGAACCCGGCCGGCGACACAGGCAACGGATGGCTGGTGGGGTTTGCCAGCCAGAGCGGCTTCGCCGAACAACTGGCCTGGCAGAGCGCCGGGCAACTGCAGGCGGCGGGCCTGGCGGTGCGCGTGCAGCCCCTGGCGACGCTGACCGAAACCGATCTGCAGCAGGCGCAACGCGCGCTGTTCGTGGTCAGCACCTTTGGCGACGGCGAGGCGCCGGACAGCGCCCGCGGCTTCGAGCGCAAGGTGCTTGGCCAGCCGTGGACGCTGGGTAACCTGAACTACGCCCTGCTCGCACTGGGAGACCGCCAGTACCCGCATTTCTGCGGGTTTGCGCGCAGCTTGCAGCACTGGCTGGAGGCTCGCGGTGCCACCGCCAGTTTCTCTGCCGTGGAAGTCGACAGTGCAGATCCTGCTGCCTTGCAGCAATGGCAGCAGCAATTGGCGGCATTGACCGGCGCAGCGCCGCTGTCTGCCTGGCAGCCGCCGCAGTTCAGCGCCTGGACCTTGACCCGGCGCGAGCTGCTCAACCCCGGCAGCCAGGGCGCACCGGTGTACTTGCTCGGTCTGCAACCGTCGCAGCCAGAGCGCTGGGATGCCGGGGACCTGGTCGATGTACTGCCGCGCAATGCCGGTTCGACGGTCAAGGCGTTGCTCGACGGGCTTGGCCTTGAGCCTCACACGCTTGTGCGTGTGGACGGCCTGGAGGAGCGCCTGGACCATGCACTGGGCGGGCGGCTGTTGCCGGCCAGCCGCGGCCACCTGATCGGCCTGCACGCGCAGGCGCTGGTGGATGCGTTGATCCCGGTGGCAGCGCGCGAATACTCCATCGCCTCGATTGCCAGTGACGGTGTGCTGGAGCTGATCGTGCGCCAGGAGCGTCATCCGGACGGCACGCTGGGCCTGGGCTCGGGCTGGTTGACCGAACACCTGGCGCTGGGCGCGAGCGTGAGCGTGCGGTTGCGCCGCAACAGCGGTTTCCATCTGCCGACGGCTCCGGCACCGATGATCCTGATCGGCAACGGTACCGGGCTGGCCGGGTTGCGCAGCCTGCTGAGGGCGCGAATCGTGGACGGCGAGCAACGCAACTGGCTGCTGTTTGGCGAACGTAACCGGGCGCATGACTTCCTGTGCGAGGAGGAACTGCAGGGCTGGCTGGCAAGTGGTGAACTGGCGCGGCTGGACCTGGCGTTCTCGCGGGACCAGGCGCAGAAGGTGTATGTGCAGGATCGGCTGCGCGAACAGGCTGATGAGCTGCGCCGATGGCTGGCGGAGGGAGCGTCGATCTATATCTGTGGCAGCCTTGAAGGCATGGCGGCGGGTGTGGATGCGGTGCTGGCCGAGGTGCTGGGGGCTGAAGAGCTTGAGCAGTTGATCGAGCTGGGGCGGTACCGGCGGGATGTGTATTGAGCGTCACTCTTCGCCGGCAAGGCCGGCGCCTACGGGGCTGGTGGATGCCCGTAGGCGCCGGCCTTGCCGGCGAAGGGGTCAGTGCAGGTCGAAGGTGTCGGCATCCAGGTTGGCCGGGAACCGCGTGCGGTATGCGGCAAGGTCCGCCGCACTCAGCACCACGGTGAACACGCCGTCGGCCTCGCCGGCACTGAGCAGGCTCTCGCCCTGGAAGTCCAGCACCTGGCTGTCGCCGCTGTAGCCAAAGCCCTTGCCATCGGTGCCCACGCGGTTCACTGCCGCCACATAGCACAGGTTCTCGATGCCCCTTGCCGGCAGCAGGCGGTTCCAGTGCAGGCGCCGCGCCGCCGGCCAGTTGGCGGTGTACAGCAGCAGGTCGGTGTCCTGTGCATCGCGGCTCCACACCGGGAAGCGCAGGTCGTAGCAGATCAGCGGGCGCACCCGCCACCCCTTGAGCTCGAACTGCACCTGGCGCTCGCCGGGGGTGTAATGCTTGTGCTCGCCGGCCATGCGGAACAGGTGGCGCTTGTCGTAGAACAGGATCTCGCCGTCCGGGCGCGCCCACAGCAGGCGGTTGCGGTGGCTGCCGTCCTCGGCCTGGATGATCACGCTGCCGGTCACCACGGCATCGAGCTTCCTGGCCTGGCTCTTGAGCCATTTGTAGGTGGGGCCGTTTTCCGGCTCGGCCAGGCTTTCGGAGTCCATCGAAAAACCGGTGGTGAACATCTCCGGCAGGATGATCAGGTCCGCGCCGCGGGCCTGCTCCAGCAGCACCTCGAAATGCTCGTAGTTGGCCATGCGGTCCTGCCAGGCCAGGCTGGTCTGCACCAGCGCCACGGTCAGGTTGGGCAATGTACTCAGATCGCGCATAGTTTTTCCGCTGCCTGACGCAGCGTCTCCTCGCGTTTGGCGAAACACAGGCGCACCAGGCGCTGCTCGGGAATGGGTTGCTGGTAGAACACCGACACCGGAATGGTCGCCACGCCGTGTTCGCGGGTCAGCCATACCGACATCTGCACGTCGTCGAGGTCCGGGCGAATCGCCGAATAGTCCACCAGCTGGAAATACGTACCGGCCACCGGCTTGAACTGGAAGCGAGAGCCTTGCAGCAGGCCACAGAACAGGTCGCGCTTGGCCTGGTAGAACGCCGGCAGCTCTTCGACATGTTCCGGGTGCTCGGCCATGAAATCGGCCAGCGCCCACTGCAGCGGCGTCACGCCGCAGAAGTTGACGTACTGATGCACCTTGCGCAACTCGGCACTCAGGGCTGGCGGCGCGATCACATAGCCGGTCTTCCAGCCGGTCACGTGGTAGGTCTTGCCGAACGAACTGACCACGAAGGCCCGCGCGTACAGGGCCTCGTGGGCCAGCACGCTGGCGTGGCGCGCGCCGTCGTACACCAGGTGCTCGTACACCTCGTCGCTGAGCACATAGATGTCACGGTCGGCGATCAGCGCCGCCAGCTGGTCCAGCTCGGCACGGGTAATCAGCGCGCCGCTGGGGTTGTGCGGCGAGTTGATGACGATCATGCGGGTACGCGGGCTCAGCGCATCGCTGAGTTTCTGCCAGTCGATGGCAAAGCTGTCGGCGCCCAGTTGCACGTGCACGCAACGGCCACCGGCCAGTTCCACGGCGGGTTCGTAGCTGTCGTAGCAGGGGTCGAAGACGATGACTTCGTCGCCGGGGCGGATCACCGCGTGGATGGCGCAGAAGATCGCGGCCGTGGCGCCGGGGGTGATGGTCACCTCGTGGTCGGCGTCTACCGTCACGCCATACTGGCGAGCGACCTTGGCCGCTACCTGCTGACGCAGGGCCGGCAGGCCGGTCATGGGGGAATACTGGTTGTGGCCGGCACTGATGTGCCGCCCTACCGCGTCCAGCAGCGCTTGCGGGCCGTTGAAATCGGGAAAGCCCTGGGACAGGTTCAGGGCGCCGGTTTGCACGGCGAGCTGGGACATGGTGGTAAAGATGGTGGTGCCGACGTTCGGCAACTTGCTGCTGATCATGGAGCCCTCTTTCCTGCGCGGTCAGGCTCCGAGCATAGCGGATTGGACCGCCAGGTTGTAGGAGCCAGCGTTGCTGGCGAAAGGGTAAGCGCGGTTCAGTTGATCCGCGCTGCCCATTTCGCCGGCAAGGCCGGCTCCCGCACCATCAGCGCTTGTCCTTGCGCTTCTTGGCCGACTTCTTGTGGTGCGACATCAGGCGGCGCTTCTTGTTGACCTGGCGGTCGGTCAGGGTGTTCTTGTTGCCTTCGTACGGGTTCTCGCCACCCTTGTACTCGATGCGAATCGGCGTACCGACCAGCTTGAGCACACGGCGGTAGGTGTTTTCCAGGTAGCGCGAGTAGGACTTGGGCACCTTCTCCACCTGGTTGCCGTGGATCACGATGATCGGCGGGTTGGCACCCCCCAGGTGGGCATAGCGCAGCTTGATGCGACGGCTGTTGACCATCGGCGGCTGGTGCTCGCTGACCGCGTCTTCGAGGATCTGGGTCAGGCGGCTGGTCGGCCAGCGGGTGACCGCCGACTTGAACGAGTTCTGCACCGATTGGTACAGGTTGCCCACGCCAGTGCCGTGCAGTGCCGAAATGAAGTGAATGTCGGCGAAGTCGACGAAAAACAGCCGTCGTTCCAGCTCGGTCTTCACGTAGTCACGCTCGCCCGGCTGCATGCCGTCCCACTTGTTGAGCGCGATCACGATGGCGCGACCGGCTTCCAGGGCGAAGCCCAGCAGGTTCAGGTCGTGGTCCACCACGCCTTCGCGGGCATCCATGACGAAGATCACCACGTTGGCGTCCTTGATCGCCTGCAGGGTCTTGACCACCGAGAACTTTTCGACTTCCTCGTGGATCTTGCCGCGCTTGCGCACACCGGCGGTGTCGATCAGCGTGTACTTCTCGTCATTGCGCTCGAAGGGAATGTAGATGCTGTCGCGGGTAGTGCCGGGCTGGTCGTACACGATCACACGGTCTTCACCGAGCATGCGGTTGACCAGGGTCGACTTGCCGACGTTGGGGCGACCGATGATGGCGATCTTGATGCCATCCTTCTCGCTGGGGCCAGGAATGCGCACGGCTTCCTCGCCCTCGGCGACGTTCATGTCGATCTCTTCTTCTTCCTTGTCCCGCGGGAAGTCGCTGAGCACAGCCTCGAGCAGGTTGTTCACGCCACGGCCCTGGGCGCCGGCCACGCCGATGGCGTTGCCCATGCCCAGGGGTGCGAACTCGGCAATGGCGGTGTTCGGATCGATGTTGTCGATCTTGTTGGCCACCAGGAACGAGCGCTTGTTGCGCTTGCGCAGGTGCTCGGAAATCATCTGGTCGGCAGCGGTCAGACCGGCACGGGCATCGACCAGGAACAGCACCACATCGGCTTCTTCGATGGCCAGCAGCGACTGCTCGGCCATTTTTTCGTCCATGCCATGTTCGTCACCGGAGATACCACCGGTGTCGACCAGGATGTAGGAGCGCCCTTGCCAGCGCGCCTCGCCATATTGACGGTCACGGGTCAGGCCAGACAGGTCGCCAACGATGGCATCGCGGGTCCTGGTCAGGCGGTTGAACATTGTAGATTTGCCGACGTTCGGTCGGCCCACCAGGGCGATTACGGGAACCATGCGGCTCTCCACTGCTTGAATTCAAAAAATACAAAGGCCGCTGCAGTGCAGCGGCCGGAGTTCGGGCGGCGCCCCGAAGGCGCCGCAGCCCGAGGCCCGCAGGCCTCAAGCATAGACTCAGCGAATGGTCAGCGCCTCGAGTTTGCCGCTGTTGCCAAACACATAAATCATGTCACCTACCACCAGCGGGCGTGCACGCAGGCCATCGCTGTCGATGCGCTCGCGACCCACGAAGCGGCCGTCCACCTGGCTCAGCAGGTGCAGGTAACCTTCCAGGTCACCCACGGCCACGTAGCTGGAGAACACTTCCGGTGCCGACAGCTGGCGACGGGCCAGCGAGTCGTTGCTCCACAGCGCCGACGAAGAACGCTCGTCGATGCCTTCGACCGTACCGGACGCCAGGCTCACGTAGACGTTGCCAAAGCCCTGGGCCACACCGGCGTAGCTGGAGGCATCGCGCTGCCACAGCACGCGACCGCTTTCCAGCTCGAGGCCGGCGACGCGCCCCTGGTAGCTGGCCACGTACAGCACACCGCCCGACAGCAGCAGGCCGCCGTCGATATCCACCACGCGGTCCAGCTCGGAACGCCCTTGCGGAACGGCAACGCGTTGCTCCCAGACCGGCACGCCGTTCTGGGTGTCCAGCGCCACGACCTTGCCGGTCGAGAGGCCAGCCACGGCCAGGCGGTTGGTCACGATCGGCGCACCGGTACCGCGCAGGGTCAGTACGGCCGGGGTGCTTTCGTAGATCCAGCGGCGGTCGCCGGTGCTGGCATCCAGGCCGATCACGCGATCGTCCTGGGTCTGCACCACCACCACGTCACCGTTGGTCGCCGGGGGCGCCAGTACTTCACTGGTGACCCGCGCACGCCACTTTTCTTCGCCGGTGCTGGCATCCATGGCGATCACTTCACCCTTGAGGGTGCCGAGCATGACCAGGCCGTAGCCGACACCCACCGCACCGGATACCGGCAGGTCGAGGTCTTTCTTCCAGATCACGTCGCCGTTCATGCGGTCCAGCGCCATCACCACGCCGGTCACATCGGCGGCGTAGATGCGGTCGTTCTCGATGGCCGGGACGAGCATGTTGAAGCTCTCGCCCTGGCCGTCACCGATCGAACGGCTCCACTGCTTCTTCAGTACCACCTCTTCGGTGAACTTGGTCAGCTCGGCCGGCGGCAGTTCCTTTTTGCTGTTGCTGCTGCAACCAACGGCCAGAAGGGCCACGGCCAGCACTGCTGCATGTTTCCAACCGATCACGTCACGCATCCCCTTTGGCAAGGTCGTCGAGCTTGAGTTGCAGGCCACCGATCGCGGCGTCATCCGACAGCGCGGCCTTGGCCTTCTGATACGCGGCGTGAGCATCATCGGCGCGACCCAGCTGTACCAGCAGGTCGCCCTTGAGTTCTTCACGGCTGGCCAGGAAGGCCTTGTCGGCATCGCCATCGAGCAGCTTCAGGGCGTCATCGACCTTGTTCTGCGCGGCCAGTACACGGGCCAGGCGCTGACGGGCAATTTCGCCCAGGGTGGCGTCGGCCGGCTTGTCGAGCACGCTTTTCAGTTCGCTGGCGGCGTCGTCGAGCTTGCCGCTCTCTACCGCGACCTTGGCCACGAACAGGCTGGCGTACTGCGCGTAGGCCGTGCCGCCGAACTCGCTCTTGAGCTTGCCCGACAGGTCCGCGACCTGGGCCATGTCCGGCTGGCCGGTCGGCGTCAGGGTGGTTTCAAGCAGGGCCTGATAAAGGTTCGAAGCACCTTGGGACTGGTTGCCCTGGTACTTCTGCCAGGTCTGCCAGCCCAACACTACCACCAGCGCCAACAGGCCACCGGTCAGCAGTGGTTTGCCGTTGCGCTGCCACCAATCCTTGAATGCGGCCAGTTGTTCATCATCGCTACTCGACACCCCAATACTCCTTTTCACCAAATCGGCTGTTGACCCGCTTCACGCCTGCGCGAGGGAAGCTTCCAGGTGCTCGGCCAGAGCATCCCAGGCAATGTTTTGTTGTTCGCCCTGACCACGCAGGGGTTTGAAACCTACCACTTGTTGCGCCAGTTCGTCGTCCCCCAGGATCAAGGCATACAGAGCGTTGCTCTTGTCGGCCTTCTTGAACTGGCTCTTGAAGCTGCCGCCACCGGCATTGACCTGCAGGCGCAAGCCCGGCAGGCGGTCACGCAGACGCTCGCTCAGGGCCAGCCCGGCGAGTTCGGCCTGTTCGCCAAAGGCGCACAGGTAGACGTCGATCTGACGCGAAATCGACTCGGGCACCTGGCCCAGGGTCTCGATCAGCAGCAGCAGACGCTCGATGCCCATGGCAAAACCCACGCCCGGGGTCGGCTTGCCGCCCATCTGCTCGACCAGGCCGTCGTAGCGGCCACCGGCACATACGGTGCCCTGGGACCCGAGCTTGTCGGTGACCCACTCGAACACGGTCTTGCTGTAGTAGTCCAGGCCGCGCACCAGCTTGGTGTTGATCACGAACGGAATGCCGGCGGCGTCCAGACGAGCCTTGAGGCCCTCGAAGTGCACGCGCGATTCTTCGTCCAGGTAGTCTTCGAGCTTCGGTGCACCCACCAGCGCCGCCTGGGTGTTGGCGTCCTTGCTATCGAGGATGCGCAGCGGGTTGGTCTTGAGGCGACGTTGGCTGTCTTCGTCCAGTTGCTCCAGGCGCGCCGAGAGGAACTCGACCAGCGCGTCACGGTAACGGCCGCGGGCTTCGCTGGTGCCCAGGCTGTTGAGTTCGAGTTTGACCGCATCGCGGATGCCCAGCAGGCCCCACAGGCGCCAGGTGAGCACGATCAGCTCGGCGTCGATGTCCGGGCCATCGAGGTTGAACACCTCCAGGCCGATCTGGTGGAACTGGCGATAGCGGCCCTTCTGCGGGCGCTCGTGGCGGAACATCTGGCCGATGTACCAGAGCTTCTGCACCTGGCCACCACCGCTGATGCCGTGCTCGAGCACGGCGCGCACGCAGGCGGCGGTGCCTTCGGGGCGCAGGGTCAGGGAGTCGCCGTTGCGGTCGGCGAAGGTGTACATCTCTTTTTCGACGATGTCGGTCACTTCACCGATGGAACGCTTGAACAGCTCGGTCGGCTCGACGATCGGGGTGCGGATCTGGCGATAGCCGTAGGTGTCCAGCAGGCCGGCCACGGTGCTCTCGAAATAGCGCCACAGCGGGGTCTGCTCGGGCAGGATGTCGTTCATGCCACGAATGGCTTGCAGCGATTTGCTCACGGTAAATCCTTAACGAAATCGGTGTCGGTCAACCGCGGGCAATCACTGCCGCGTCGGCCTCGGCCTTCTCGGCCGCTTTCTGGCGGATGAGTTTTTCCAGCTCATCCACCAGGTTGTCATTGGTCAGCTTCTGCGCCGGCTTGCCATCGATGTAGATCAGGTTCGGCGTGCCGCCGGTGAGCCCCACGTGGGCTTCCTTGGCTTCGCCGGGGCCGTTGACCACACAGCCGATCACCGCCACGTCCAGCGGTACCAGCAGGTCTTCGAGGCGCCCTTCGAGCTCGTTCATGGTCTTGACCACATCGAAGTTCTGCCGCGAGCAGCTCGGGCAGGCGATGAAGTTGATGCCACGCGAACGCAGGTGCAGCGACTTGAGGATGTCGTAGCCGACCTTCACTTCCTCGACCGGGTCGGCGGCAAGCGAGATGCGGATAGTATCGCCAATCCCTTCGGCAAGCAGCATACCGAGGCCCACGGCCGATTTCACCGTGCCCGAGCGCAGGCCGCCGGCTTCGGTGATGCCCAGGTGCAGCGGCTGCACGATCTGCTTGGCCAGCAGGCGATAGGCCTCGACGGCCATGAACACGTCGGAGGCCTTCACGCTGACCTTGAAGTCCTGGAAGTCCAGGCGATCGAGGTGCTCCACGTGACGCATGGCCGACTCGACCAGGGCCGCCGGGGTGGGCTCGCCGTACTTCTTCTGCAGGTCCTTTTCCAGGGAGCCGGCGTTGACGCCGATACGGATAGGGATGCCGCGATCACGCGCGGCATCCACCACCGCGCGCACGCGGTCTTCACGGCCGATGTTGCCGGGGTTGATGCGCAGGCAGTCCACACCCAGCTCGGCCACGCGCAAGGCGATGCGGTAGTCGAAGTGGATATCGGCCACCAGCGGCACGCTGACCCGCTGCTTGATGCGGCCGAAGGCTTCGGCCGCGTCCATGTCCGGTACCGAGACGCGCACGATGTCGACGCCGGCATCCACCAGGCGGGTGATCTGTGCGACGGTGGCATCGACGTCGTTGGTGTCGGTGTTGGTCATGCTCTGGACGGCGATGGGTGCATCGCCGCCGACAGGCACATTACCTACCCAGATTTTGCGCGATTCGCGACGTTTGATCGGAGATTCGCCGTGCATGACTTATTGTCCCAACTTCAGGCGAGCAGTCTCGCCACTGGTGAACGGCGCCACGTCGACGGGCTGGCCGTTGAAACTGATCTGTGCGCCACGGGCAAAGCCCAGGCGTACCGCGAACGGCGGCTTGCCGGTCAGCTCGAGGGTCTCGCCCTTGCGCTTGGTGGCATTGACCAGCACCTTGCCGTTGCCGTCGGTGACCGAAGTCCAGCAATCGGCAACGAACTGCATGTGCAACGAGGCGCTGCCGGCAGCCGGTGCAGCCGCTGGCGCAGCGGGGGTGGTGGGGTTTGCAGGCGCAGGGGCGGCAGCCACAGCCGGGGCGCTGGCCGCAGGGGCCGGCGCTACGGGAGCCGGGGTTACGGGTGCGGCAGGCACAGCTGGCGCCGGGCTGCTGGCGGCCGGGGCCTGTGCGGCAGCCTCGTCGGTGGCAGGCTGGGCCTGCTCGGCCGGTGCGCTGGCAGCCGGCGCTTCCTGGCTTTCGGCCACGGCCTGGTCTTCAGGCTCGTCCAGCGGGTGGATCTGGGTGGTACCGTCGGCGCTCTCGACCTCGACGTGTTCCATGGCCAGGCTGGCCAGGTCCTTGCCGCGCAGGCTGGTCTGGTCCTGCCACCAGAAGAAGCCACCGCCGATCACCAGGATCAGCAGCAACAGGCTGACGATGCGCAGGATGTTGTGCGACAGGCGTACCGGCTCTTCGATACGCCCCAGCGCATGCACGTCGCTGCCCTGGGAATTGCTGCCGGTGGCCTGGTCGAAGGCCAGCACCAGTTCGGCCTGGTCCATCTCGAACAGCTTGGCGTAGGCACGGATATAGCCGCGGGCGAAGGTATGCCCTGGCAGCTTGTCGAACGCGCCGGTTTCAAGGTTGTTCAGGGAACTCACGGTCAGGTTGAGCTTGCGGGCCACTTCGGCCTGCGACAAGCCCTTGCTTTCACGGGCCTGACGCAAGGTCTCACCGGGATTCTGGCGAGTCGCTGCTGCTACTTCGGGATGCGCCGCTTTCATCATTGCTCCGACAGGTATTGCTGATATTCCGGCGTACCGGGATAAAGTCGTTGTAATTGCACGCCCAGTTCGGCGGCCTTGTCAGGTTCTTCGAATACAGTTGCCAGGCGCGAACCCAGCAGCAGGCTGCGGGGGCCGTGATCGCTCAGCTGGCTGAAACGATCGTAGTAGTCGCGCGCCGGCACATAATGCCTGTCTTCGTAAGACAACTCAGCCATTTCGAGCAACGCGCGCGGTTGCTGCTGGTTGAGCCGTAAAGCCTTTTGCAGGTGTTCACGCGCCTGCTCGCGCTGACCCAGCTTGATGGCGGTCAGGCCAAGGTTCTCGAAAACCCGGGAGCGTTCAGGATACAGGGTATCGGCCGCCGCTTGGCGAAACATCTGCTGCGCCTGGGCATAGCGCCCCTGCGCATATAGGAAACTGCCGAAATTGTTGCGAATACGGGGGTCGTCGGGGTTGGCAGCCAGGGCCTTGCGGTAATACCCCTCGGCCAGCGCCGGCTCGTCCTCGCGCTGGAACACCAGGGCCAGCGCGGCATTGGCTGCCGGGTCGCGAGCGTCCAGTTCAAGGGCCTTTTTCAGCGGCACCTTGGCGCGTTCGGTCAAACCTTGTTGCAAATAACCCAGGCCCAGCTGCACATAGGCCTGGCGTGCCTCTTCGCGCCCCTTGCCGCTTTGCAGCGGGTCGGAACTGCCGCTGCCGACGCAGCCGGCAAGCAGCGTCAGCAACAGGGTTGGCAGCGCGGCGCGCAGGCCCATGTCGGCCTCAGTTGCCCGCCGCGCCGGTTTGCGGCATATCGGCGTCGGCATTGAGCTGCCGTACCGCGATATAGCGCTCACTGCGGCGCGTGCGGTCCATCACCTGCCCCACCAGCTGACCACAGGCCGCGTCGATGTCCTCGCCACGGGTGGTGCGCACGGTAACGTTGTAGCCGGCCTGGTGCAGGTGGTCCTGGAAGCGGCGGATCGCGTTGTTGCTCGGACGCTCGTAGCCGGAGTGCGGGAACGGGTTGAACGGAATCAGGTTGATCTTGCACGGGATGTTCTTGAGCAGCTCGACCATCTCGACCGCGTGCTCGAGCTTGTCGTTGACGTCCTTGAGCAGGGTGTACTCGATGGTCAGCACACGCTTCTCGCCGAGTTCGGCCATGTAGCGCATGCACGACTCGAGCAGCATCTTGAGCGGGTACTTCTTGTTGATAGGCACCAGCTCGTTGCGCAGGGCGTCGTTGGGTGCGTGCAGCGACAGCGCCAGGGACACGTCGATGTGCTTGGCCAGCTGGTCGATCATCGGCACCACGCCGGAGGTGGACAGGGTCACACGGCGCTTGGAAATGCCGTAGCCCAGGTCGTCCATCATCAGGTGCATGGCGGCGACCACGTTGTCGAAGTTGAGCAGCGGCTCACCCATGCCCATCATCACCACGTTGGTGATGGCGCGGTCGATGGTGGCGGGAATGCTGCCGAACGACTTGTTGGCAATCCACACCTGGCCGATCACTTCGGCGGCGGTGAGGTTGCTGTTGAATCCTTGCTTGCCGGTGGAGCAGAAACTGCAGTCCAGGGCGCAACCGGCCTGGGACGAGACACACAGGGTGCCACGCTTGCCCTGGGGGATGTACACGGTCTCGACGCAGCTGCCGGACGCCACGCGCACCACCCACTTGCGGGTGCCGTCGCTGGAGATGTCCTCGCTGACCACTTCGGGGCCGCGAATCTCGGCAACGGCCTTGAGCTTCTCGCGCAGGGCCTTGCCGACATTCGTCATGGCGTCGAAATCATCGACGCCAAAGTGGTGAATCCATTTCATTACCTGGCCGGCACGGAAACGCTTCTCCCCGATGGACTCGAAGAATTTTTCCATTTCCGGCTGGGTCAGGCCCAACAGGTTAGTTTTACCAGTCGATGTCGTCATGGATTCACCCTCACTCGTAAGCTGTCGCTTAGCGAGCGGTTACCTCGGTAGCTGCGAAGAAGTACGAGATTTCGCGAGCAGCAGCGGCTTCGGAGTCCGAACCGTGAACGGCGTTGGCGTCGATCGACTCGGCGAAGTCGGCACGGATGGTACCGGCAGCAGCTTCTTTAGGGTTGGTGGCGCCCATCAGCTCACGGTTCAGAGCGATGGCGTTTTCGCCTTCCAGAACCTGTACAACGACCGGGCCGGAGATCATGAAGGCAACCAGGTCACCGAAGAAGCCGCGCTCTTTGTGCTCGGCGTAGAAGCCTTCGGCTTCGGCTTTGGACAGTTGCTTGAGTTTCGAGGCAACGACGCGCAGGCCGGCTTTTTCGAAACGGGTGGTGATCTCGCCGATCACGTTCTTGGCAACGGCGTCAGGCTTGATGATGGAGAAAGTACGTTGAACAGCCATGGTGTAACTCCAGAAACAGTAAGTGAAGCGAAAAATTAAACCCGCGAATTATACGCGGGTTCCGGGGGATTGCCTAACCTGCCGAGTGCGCTCAGTCGGCTTCTTCGATCCAGGCGGCCTGAATGGCTTCAAGCACCTTCTCTCCGCCACGGTTCGGATCGTCGCTGAAGTCGGGCAGGGCCTGCACCCAGCGGCTCAGTTCGACGAAATTCACGTAGCGAGGATCGACTTCCGGCTTGCTTTCGGCAAGCTGAATTGCAATTTCAAGTACATCAACCCATTTCAGGCTCATGATGACTCCAACGGTCAGTGCGGCGCTTCGGCGGCGTGGTTGAGCGAGTATTTCGGGATCTCGACGGTCACGTCCTCGGTGCCGACCTTGGCCTGGCAGGTCAGGCGCGACGTGGGCTCCAGGCCCCAGGCGCGGTCGAGGTAGTCCTCTTCCAGCTCGTCGGCCTCGTTCAGCGAGTTGAAACCCTCGCGGATCACGCAGTGGCACGTGGTGCAGGCGCAGACGCCGCCGCAGGCGCTTTCGATCTCGATGTGGTTGTCATGGGCCACTTCAAGGATGGACTTACCGGTTTCGGCCTCCACCACCATTCCGTCCGGACAGAACTTCTCGTGGGGCAGAAAAATCACCTGCGGCATCAGTTATTCCTCGATCTCATTCAGGTTGCGCCCGGCCAAAGCGGCTTTTACCGTCGAATCAAGGCGACGGGCGGCAAAGGCATCGGTCACTTGCGACAGACGCTTGGTCTGCTGCTCGATGGCGGCGCCATCGGTACCGTTCATCAAATCACGCAAGTCTTGCATCTGTTGTTCGATCGCCAGGCGCTCTTCGGCGTCCAGCAGGCGCTCGCCATCGGCGTCCAGCGCGCCCTGCACCGCTTCGAGCAGACGCTCGGCGTCGACCTGGTGCTCGCGCAGCTGGCGCGCCACCTTGTCGTAGCCGGCATGCTCGAAGGAGTCCTTGAGCATGCGAGTGATCTCGCCGTCGGTCAGGCCGTAGGACGGCTTGACCTGAATGCTCGATTCCACACCCGAGCCCAGCTCGCGCGCCGAAACGCTGAGCAGGCCGTCGGCGTCGACCTGGAAGGTGACGCGAATCTTCGCCGCACCGGCCACCATGGCCGGAATGCCGCGCAGTTCGAAGCGCGCCAGGGAGCGGCAGTCGCTGATCAGCTCACGCTCGCCCTGCAGCACGTGGATCATCATGGCCGACTGGCCATCCTTGTACGTGGTGAATTCCTGGGCACGGGCAACCGGAATGGTGGTGTTGCGCGGGATCACCTTCTCCATCAACCCGCCCATGGTTTCCAGCCCCAGGGACAGCGGAATCACGTCGAGCAGCAGCAGTTCGCCGCCGTCGCGCTTGTTGCCGGCCAGGGTATCGGCCTGGATCGCGGCGCCGATGGCCACCACCTGATCGGGGTCGATCTCGGTCAGCGGGGTACGCCCGAACAGCGCGCCCACCGCCTCGCGCACACGCGGCACGCGAGTGGAACCACCGACCATGACCACGGCTTCGACTTCATCCAGCTCGATGCCACTGTCGCGCACGGCGCGGCGACAGGCCTTGAGGCTGCGCGCCACCATCGGTTCGATCAGCGCGTCGAAGCCGGCACGGGTCAGCTCGCCCTGCCAGGCGCCATGGCTCACGGACACGACATCGCTGTTGGTCAACGCTTCCTTGGCCGCACAGGCAGCTTGCAGCAGTTGACGCTGGGTGCCGGGGTCGAGGTCGGCAGACAGGCCCGCCTGCTCGATGATCCAGCCGGCCACCGCATGGTCGAAGTCATCGCCGCCCAGGGCGCTGTCGCCGCCGGTGGCCATCACTTCGAACACACCGCCGGTCAGGCGTAGGATGGAAATGTCGAAGGTGCCGCCGCCCAGGTCATAGATGGCCACCACGCCTTCGGCGTTCTGGTCCAGGCCATAGGCCACAGCCGCAGCGGTCGGTTCGTTGAGCAGGCGCAGCACGTTCAGCCCGGCCAGGCGCGCAGCGTCCTTGGTGGCCTGGCGCTGAGCGTCGTCGAAGTACGCCGGCACGGTGATCACCGCGCCGACCAGCTCGCCACCCAGGGTGGCTTCGGCGCGCTGGCGCAGCACCTTGAGAATGTCGGCCGAGACTTCCACCGGGCTTTTCGGGCCCTGCACCGTGTCGATGAACGGCATGTGCGACTCGCCGCCGACAAAGCGGTAGGGCAGTTGCTCGCCCAGTTGCTTGACGTCGGCCAGGCCGCGCCCCATCAGGCGCTTGACCGACAGCACGGTGTTCAGCGGGTCGCTGGAGGCCGCGTCACGGGCACTGTAGCCCACGTCGACATGGTTGGCGTGATAGCGCACCGCCGACGGCAGGATGACCCGGCCCTCGGCGTCTGGCAGCGGTTCGGAAATGCCGCTGCGCAATGCAGCGACCAGCGAATTGGTGGTGCCAAGGTCAATGCCCACGGCCAGGCGGCGCTGATGGGGCTGTGGCGTCTGACCGGGTTCGGCGATCTGCAGTAGGGCCATGCTTATCTGATACCAGGGGTGTCGCCAACGGCGCCACCGGGTTAATCGTCGAGGCGCTCTTCCAGCTGGCGCACTTCATAGGCGAGCTTGTCGAGGAACTGCATGCGGCGCATCAGGCGCTCGGCCTGTTCACGCTGCGCAGCATCCTCCCAGCAGGCGGCGAAGTCCTCGTTGAGTGCTTCCTGGGCGACCTTCAGGCGGCGCTTGAACGCGGCCACGCCATCGAGGTCGGCACTGTCCTGCAGGTCTTCGAGCTCTTCTCGCCATTGCATCTGCTGGAAGAGGAACTCGGGGTCGTGGACAGTGACTTCCTGCGGCACTTCGTGGCCCCCCATCGCCAACAGGTAGCGCGCCCGCTTGGGCGCACTCCTGAGGGTCTGGTAGGCGTCGTTGAGGCCGGCCGAGCGCTCCAGCGCCAGGCGCTGTTCACGCTCGGGGGCATCGGCGAAGCGGTCCGGGTGAACCTCGCGGGCCAGCTCGCGATAGCGTGCGGCCAGCTTGTCGAGGTCCAGGCGAAAGCCCGGCTGCAGGTCAAACAGGGCGAAATGACAAGGAGTACCCACGCGCAGCCTCAGACGTTGAAGCTTTCGCCGCAGCCACACTCACCGCGCACGTTGGGATTGTTGAACTTGAAGCCTTCGTTCAACCCTTCCTTGACGAAATCCAGTTCGGTTCCGTCCAGGTACACCAGGCTTTTCGGGTCGATGATCACCTTGACGCCGTGACTTTCGAACACCTGGTCCTCGCTGTCCGGCGCGTCGACGAACTCCAGCACATAGGCCAGGCCCGAGCAGCCGGTGGTGCGAACGCCCAGGCGAATGCCGTCACCCTTGCCGCGTCCTTCGAGGGAGCGCCGCACGTGGTTGGCGGCGGCTTCTGTCATGCTGATAGCCATCGAGACTCCTTACCTGCAACAGGCGAACTTAGAGCAAACCTTTCTTCTGCTTGTAATCGCGCACGGCCGCCTTGATGGCGTCCTCGGCGAGTACCGAGCAGTGGATCTTCACCGGCGGCAACGCCAGTTCTTCGGCCAGCTGGGTGTTCTTGATGGTTTCGGCTTCGTCCAGGGTCTTGCCCTTCATCCACTCGGTAGCGAGGGAGCTGGAAGCGATGGCCGAACCACAGCCGTAGGTCTTGAACTTGGCATCTTCGATGACGCCCTGCTCGTTGACCTTGATCTGCAGGCGCATCACGTCGCCGCACGCAGGCGCGCCGACCATGCCGGTACCGACATCCGGGTCCTCGGCATTCATCTTGCCGACGTTGCGTGGGTTTTCGTAGTGGTCGATGACCTTTTCACTGTAAGCCATGGTGCTATTCCTTCCTCATCAGAGAGCCGCTCTTGCTGGCGACTACTTAGTGCGCAGCCCACTCGATCTTGGAGATGTCGACGCCGTCTTTGTACATATCCCACAGCGGCGACAATTCGCGCAGCTTGGTCACGGCCTCGCAGACCTTCTGCGCGGCGTAGTCGATTTCTTCTTCGGTGGTGAAGCGACCGAAGGTGAAGCGGATCGAGCTGTGCGCCAGTTCGTCGTTGCGGCCCAGGGCGCGCAGCACGTAGGACGGCTCGAGCGATGCCGAGGTGCACGCCGAACCCGAAGACACTGCCAGGTCCTTGAGGGCCATGATCAGCGACTCGCCTTCGACGTAGTTGAAGCTCAGGTTCAGGTTGTGCGGAATACGCGCGGTCATGCTGCCGTTGATGTACAGCTCTTCAAGGTTCTCGACCTGCTTGTAGAAGCGGTCGCTCAGGGCCTTGATACGCAGGTTCTCGCTGGCCATCAGCTCCTTGGCGATGGCGAAGGCTTCGCCCATGCCGACGATCTGGTGGGTAGCCAGGGTGCCCGAACGCATGCCGCGCTCGTGACCGCCGCCGTGCATGGTGGCTTCAAGACGCACGCGCGGCTTGCGGCTGACGTACAGCGCGCCGATGCCTTTGGGGCCGTAGGTCTTGTGCGCCGAGAACGACATCAGGTCGACCTTCAGCTTCTGCAGGTCGATCTCGACCTTGCCGGTGGACTGCGCGGCATCGACGTGGAACATGACGCCACGCGAGCGGGTCAGCTCGCCAATGGCGGCGATGTCGTTGATGGTGCCGATTTCGTTGTTCACGTGCATGATCGACACCAGGATGGTGTCTTCACGCAGGGCTGCCTCGACCATGGCCGGGGTGATCAGGCCATCGGCGCCCGGCTCGATGTAGGTGACTTCGAAGCCTTCACGCTCCAGCTGACGGGTGCTGTCCAGAACGGCCTTGTGCTCGATCTTCGAGGTGATCAGGTGCTTGCCCTTGGTGCCGTAGAAGTGCGCGACGCCCTTGATTGCCAGGTTGTCGGACTCGGTGGCGCCACTGGTCCAGACAATTTCCCGCGGGTCGGCGTTGACCAGGTCGGCGACTTGGCGGCGAGCGTTCTCGACCGCTTCTTCGGCTTTCCAGCCAAAGACGTGGGAACGCGAGGCCGGGTTACCGAAGTTCCCGTCGACCAGCAGGCAATCGCTCATCTTCTGGGCGACACGTGGGTCGACCGGGGTGGTCGCGGAGTAATCGAGGTAGATCGGCAACTTCATTGAATATCTCCTATCAGGCGGGCTCATCGCGCAGTCGAAACGGTCATTCGACGGCGGATGTCTCAATCTTGTCCAGATGCGGTGTCCGGCCCGCCATGCGGCGCAGGTCCTGACGCTGGGCGACTTCTTGCACCTCACGGCGAGTAACAAGGTCAGCCAGGCTGATACCGCTCAGAAATTCGTGAATCTGCTGGCTGAGATCACACCACAAGTGGTGGGTCAGGCAGGTATCGCCAGCGTGGCAATCACCCAGGCCCTGGCAGCGTGTAGCGTCGACCGATTCGTTGACCGCATCGATCACCTGGGCTACCTGGATGCTTTCCATCACGCGCGACAGCTGGTAGCCGCCGCCTGGACCGCGCACACTGGAAACCAGACTGCTGCGACGCAGCTTGGCAAACAGCTGCTCCAGATAGGAAAGGGAGATGCCTTGGCGCTCGGAAATGTCGGCCAGGGACACCGGCCCGTTTTGCGCGTGCAACGCCAGGTCAAGCATGGCAGTCACGGCGTATCGGCCTTTTGTAGTCAGTCGCATGGCTATTTGGTACCACGGGAGTTACGGGATGTGTGCGAGTATGCGATTCCCGAGCATTTAAGTCAACTATAAGACCTACTGCTTTAGTCGGGATTGCGCCTGAGAGGCGGCGCAGAGTGTAGCAAAGTAGGGCGCGCCAGCGCACGCCCTTCTGTCAATGCGTCGACGCGTCGCTGCGGGCGTCGGCCTTCACGTCCGCGAAGTCTTCGTCACGCAGGGCCGGCAGTTCCTTGGCGCAGTAGTCGCTACCCAGGTTCTTGAGCGCACCGCACATGTCCTCCAGGCGCCCGTCCACCGCTTGCAGGTGGTCGAGCAACTGGCCGATGGCGCGGGCCACCGGGTCGGGCATGTCTTCGCTCACGCCGTAGGCGTCGAAGCCGATCTTCTCGGCCATGGCCTTGCGCCGGGCCTCCTGCTCGGCGTCGGACTTGACGATGATACGCCCCGGAATACCTACCGCCGTGGCGCCGGCCGGCACCGCCTTGGTGACCACCGCATTGGAGCCGATCTTGGCCCCTGCGCCCACGGTGAACGGGCCCAGCACCTTGGCGCCGGCCCCCACCACCACGCCGTCCTCCAGGGTCGGGTGGCGCTTGCCCTTGTTCCAGCTGGTGCCGCCCAAGGTCACGCCCTGGTACAGGGTCACGTCATCGCCGATCTCGGCGGTTTCGCCGATCACGATGCCCATGCCGTGGTCGATGAAGAAGCGCCGGCCTACCTTTGCACCGGGGTGAATCTCGATGCCGGTCATCCAGCGCCCGAAGTTGGACACCAGCCGCGCCAGCCACTTCCAGTCCCGTACCCACAGGGCATGCGCCGCGCGGTGCAGCCAGATCGCATGCATGCCCGGGTAGCAGGTCAGCACTTCAAAGGCATTGCGCGCCGCCGGGTCACGGTGGAAAACGCTTTGGATATCTTCACGCAGACGCTCGAACATTTACTGATCCTTCCGCTTGTGCGCATCGCCCCGGGCCGCTTTCTGGGTTTCGGTGAGGATGCCGCGCAAAATGCTTATTTCCGATCGACTCACCGCGCTGCGCCCGTACAGGCGACGCAAACGCGGCATCAGGTGCTTGGGCTTGGTCGGGTCGAGAAAGCCGATGTCCACCAGCGCGGACTCCAGGTGCTGGTAGAACAGCTCCATTTCGTCCATGGTCGCCAGCTCTGCGCTGCGCACCGAGGCCACTTCGACCTTCTCGACTTTCGACGCCTGCCCGTCGGCTGCCAGCCAGGCCATGCGCACTTCATAGGCCAGGACCTGGACCGCAGCCGCCAGATTCAGCGAACTGAAATCCGGGTTGGACGGGATATGCACGTGATAATGACATCGCTGCAGCTCGTCGTTGGTCAGGCCGGCATGTTCACGGCCGAACACCAGCGCCACCTCGGCACCCTCGCCTGCCTGCTCGACGACCTTGGCGCCGCATTCGCGCGGATCGAGCAGGGGCCACGGGATGCGCCGGTCGCGGGCACTGGTGCCCACCACCAGGGTGCAGCCCACCAGCGCATCCTCGAGCGTGGCCACCACCTCGGCACCCGCCAGCACGTCATCGGCGCCGGAGGCACGGGCACTGGCCTCGTGGGAAGGAAAGTCGTTCGGCTCGACCAGCACCAGGCGCGACAGGCCCATGTTTTTCATGGCGCGCGCAGCCCCGCCGATATTGCCGGGGTGACTGGTATTGACCAGGACGACACGAATTCTTGGCAGCACGGGCACGGCTCACAGACACGGAAGGAAGGGAGCAAATCTTACAGAAGCGACCGGCATTACGCTATGAAAGCAAATGTCGCCCTTCTTCGTTCAAAGTTTTCTGCTAGAATGTTCGGCTTTCTTTAACGACCCAGGTGAAACGTCCATGCAGCCCATGCTGAATATCGCGCTGCGCGCCGCCCGCAGCGCCAGTGAATTGATTTTCCGCTCCATCGAGCGCCTGGATACCATCAAGGTAGATGAGAAAGACGCCAAGGATTACGTCTCCGAAGTCGACCGCGCGGCGGAAAAAGTCATCGTCGACGCCCTGCGCAAGGCGTACCCGAACCACTCCATCTACGGTGAAGAAACCGGCCTGCATGCTGGCAACGGCGAAGAAGGCAAGGACTACCTGTGGGTCATCGACCCGCTCGACGGTACCACCAACTTCCTGCGTGGCGTCCCGCACTTTGCCGTGAGCATCGCGTGCAAGTACCGCGGCCGCCTGGAACACGCCGTGGTCCTCGACCCGGTACGCCAGGAAGAATTCACCGCCAGCCGTGGCCGTGGCGCCCAGCTCAATGGTCGCCGCCTGCGCGTCAGCGGTCGCACCAGCCTGGACGGCGCCCTGCTGGGTACCGGCTTCCCGTTCCGTGACAACCAGATGGATGGCCTGGACAACTACCTGGGCATGTTCCGCGCCCTGGTCGGCCAGACCGCCGGCATCCGCCGCGCCGGCGCCGCGAGCCTGGACCTGGCCTACGTGGCCGCCGGCCGCTTCGATGCGTTCTGGGAGTCGGGCCTGAGCGAGTGGGACATGGCGGCAGGCGCACTGCTGATCCAGGAAGCGGGCGGCCTGGTGAGCGACTTCACCGGTGGTCATGACTTCCTCGAGAAGGGCCACATCGTTGCCGGCAACATCAAGTGCTTCAAGGCGGTGTTGACGGCGATCCAGCCGCACCTGCCGGCCTCGCTGAAGCGCTGAGTTTCAGCCGGGCAATAAAAAAGCACCCTTCGGGGTGCTTTTTTGTGGCTGGCTTTCGGGCCTCTTCGCCGGCAAAGCCGGCGCCTACAGGTTGCGCATGGCTTTGTAGGAGCCCGCCTTGCCGGCGAAAGGGTCATCACTGCCCAGGCTGCGCCTGCGTCAGTACCAGCTTGCCATTCTCGTCCAGCGGGATCTGCGAACCCGGGTCGCGCTCCATGCGCACCTGCCCGGCCTTGTCGCCAATCGAATACTTCACGTCGTACCCTACCACCTTCTCGCTCAGGTCATTGACCGTGTTGCAGCGGGTTTGCGTGGTGGTGTAGGTATCGCGGTTCTGCATGCCTTCCTGCACCTTGTTGCCGGCATAGCCACCACCGACGGCACCGGCCACGGTCGCGATCTTCTTGCCATTGCCGCCGCCGATCTGGTTACCCAGCAACCCACCTGCCACGGCGCCCAGCACGGTACCGGCGATCTGGTGCTGATCCTTCACCGGCGCCTGACGGGTCACCGTGACATCCTTGCAGACTTCCCGTGGCGTCTTGACGGTCTGCTTGACCGGCTGCACCGACGTCACCTGCGCGTATTGCGGCCCGCCCTTGACCAAGCTGTAGGTAGCCACGGCACCTCCGGCAGTGACACCGACAGCACCCAGCACCGCACCCACCAGCATTGACTTGTTCACGTGAACCTCCTGATTTACCTGCGGGAACACGCCCGCGCTTCTCCCAGCCTTGGAGCATAAAAAAAGGCGCGAGTTCAATACTCGCGCCTTCTTGTACCGCTCAGGACAGTGGCAAAAAGCCTTATGGACGCTCGTCCACACCCTCGGTTTTCACCGGCGGGATCAGGTCTTCACTGTTCAGGTTCAGCCAGATCAGCACCACGTTGGCGATGTAGATCGACGAGTAGGTACCGGCCATTACACCGATGAACAGTGCCAGCGAGAAGCCCCACAGGTTGTCACCACCGAAGAACAGCAGCGCCGCGATCGCCAGCAAAGTGGACACGGAGGTGGCCACGGTACGCAGCAGGGTCTGGGTGGTCGAGACGTTGATGTTCTCGATCAGCGAAGCCTTGCGCATCACGCGGAAGTTTTCCCGTACCCGGTCGAACACCACGATGGTGTCGTTGAGCGAATAGCCGATGATCGCCAGCACCGCCGCCAGCACCGTCAGGTCGAAGGTGATCTGGAAGAACGACAGGATGCCCATGGTCACGATCACGTCGTGCACCAGCGACAGGATGGCGCCCACCGCAAACTTCCACTGGAAGCGGAATGCCAGGTAGACCAGGATGCCGCCCAACGCCAGCAGCATGCCCAGGCCACCCTGGTCACGCAGTTCCTCGCCCACCTGCGGGCCGACGAACTCGACACGCTTGACCGTGGCCGGGTTGTCGGTGCTGATCTTCTGCAGCGCCTCGGCCACCTTGTTGCCCAGCATCGGGTCGTCGCCCGGCATGCGCACCAGCAGGTCGGTGGTAGCACCGAAGCTCTGCACCACGGCATCGTGGAAGCCGGACCTGACCAGCTCTTCACGAACCTCGCCAAGGTTGGCCGGGCGCTCGTAGGTCAGCTCGATGAGCGTACCGCCGGTGAAGTCCAGGCCGAAGTTGAGCCCTTTGTAGAACCAGCTGAACAGTGCCAGCACAGTCAGCAGCAGGGTGACGCCGAACGCGACGTTCCGCACACCCATGAAGTTAATGGTACGTAACATGGCAGCCCCTTATACCCACAACTTCTTGATATCCCGCCCACCGCAGGTCAGGTTGACCATTGCGCGGGTGACCATGACGGCCGTGAACATCGAGGTGAAAATCCCGAGGGACATGGTAACCGCGAAGCCCTTGACCGGACCGGTACCCATGGCGAACAGGATGCCGCCCACCAGCAGGGTGGTCAGGTTGGCATCGACGATCGCGGTGTAGGCACGGTTGAAGCCTTCGTGGATGGCGCGCTGCACCGACATGCCATTGGCCAGTTCTTCACGTATGCGCGAGAAGATCAGTACGTTGGCGTCGACCGCCATACCCATGGTCAGCACGATACCGGCAATGCCCGGCAGGGTCAGCGTAGCCCCCAGCAGCGACATCAGCGCCAGCAGCAGCACCATGTTGCCCGCCAGGGCGATGGTGGCGATCAGGCCGAAGGCACGATAGATGGCCATGATGAACAGCGACACGAACAGCATGCCCCACAGCGATGCATCGATACCCTTGGTGATGTTGTCGGCACCCAGGCTCGGGCCAATGGTACGTTCTTCGGCGAAGTACATCGGCGCCGCCAGACCACCGGCACGCAGCAGCAGGGCCAGTTCGGACGATTCACCCTGGCCGTTCAGGCCGGTGATGCGGAACTGGCTGCCCAGCGGCGACTGGATGGTCGCCAGGCTGATGATGCGCTTCTCTTCCACGAACGACTGCACCGGCACGTCTTTCTCGACACCGTCGACCATCTGCTTGACGTAGCGGGTAACCGGACGCTGTTCGATGAAGATCACCGCCATGCTGCGCCCGACGTTGCTGCGCGTGGCGCGGCTCATCAGTTCGCCGCCGTGGCCATCCAGGCGGATGTTCACCTGCGGGCGACCCTGCTCGTCGAAGCTGGCCTGGGCGTCGGTGACCTGGTCACCGGTGATGATCAGGCCACGCTCGACCGCTGCCGGTGGGCGACCGCCCTCACGGAACTCGAAGGTCTCGGTAGTGGCCTTGGACGCACCCGGCTCGGCACCCAGACGGAACTCCAGGTTCGCGGTCTTGCCCAGGATACGCTTGGCTTCGGCGGTGTCCTGCACGCCTGGCAGCTCGACCACGATGCGGTTGGCACCCTGGCGCTGAACCAGTGGCTCGGCCACACCCAGTTCGTTGACGCGGTTACGTACCGTGGTCAGGTTCTGCTTGATCGAGTATTCACGGATTTCCGCGACCTTGGCCGGGGTAATCGCCAGACGCAGCACCGACAGGCCGTTACGCTCGGTGGTGGTCAGCTCGAAATCGTTGAAATTCTTGCGGATCAGGCTGCGAGCCTGTTCGCGGGACTGGTCATCGGAGAAGCCCAGTTGAATGCCGCCATCTTGCTGCGGCAGGCTGCGGTAGCGCACACGCTCCTTGCGCAGCAGGCTTTTGACTTCGCCTTCGTACACCTTCAGACGTGCCGCCATGGCCTTGTCCATGTCCACTTCAAGCAGGAAGTGCACACCACCGGACAGGTCCAGGCCCAGCTTCATCGGGCTTGCACCCAGGTTGCGCAGCCATTGCGGAGTGGTCGGGGCCAGGTTCAGTGCAACGACGTAGTCGTCACCCAGCGCCTTGCGCACAACGTCCTTGGCCGGCAGTTGGTCGTCCTGTTTGGCCAGACGCACCAGTGCGCCCTTGCCCTTCTCGCCCAGGCTTGCACCCTTGACCGCGATACCGGCGTCGGCCAGTGCCTTGGTGGCACGGTCCAGGTCGGCCTGGCTGACCTGCAGCGCCGTGCTGGCACCGCTGACCTGAATAGCCGCGTCGTCAGGGTAGAGGTTGGGAGCGGAATAAATAAAACCGATCGCCAGTACCGCCAGGATCAGTGCGTATTTCCATAGAGGATATTTGTTCAGCATCACGCCGCCCGTTCAAGACGCGGGGCGCCTTGCGCGCCCCGTCGATTGTAGAAAATCTGAAACTTAGATCGCTTTGAGCGTGCCCTTGGGCAGGGTCGCGGCAATAGCACCCTTCTGGAACTTCAGTTCCACGGTGTCGGACACTTCCAGCACCACGAAGTCATCGGCCACTTTGACGATCTTGCCGGCAATACCGCCGTTGGTGACAACTTCGTCACCTTTCTGCAGGTTGCTCAGCAGGTTCTTCTGCTCTTTGGCGCGCTTGGCCTGTGGACGCCAGATCATCAGGTAGAAGATGACCAGGAAACCGACCAGGAAAATCCACTCGAAGCCGGTACCGGCTGGGCCGGCGGCAGCTGCCGGGGCTGCTGCGTCCGCGTAAGCGGCAGGAATCAGAAAGCTCATTTAGCACTCCAAGTTGCAAGTTGTTGTACGTGTGTCAGGTTCGACAGAACATCAATCCAAGGGCGGCACAGGCAGCCCGCGCTTGGCGTAAAAGGCATCGACAAAGGCGGCCAATGTACCCTGTTGAATAGCCTCGCGCAAACCAGCCATCAGGCGCTGGTAATGACGCAAGTTGTGGATGGTATTCAACATGCTGCCCAACATTTCGCCGCATTTATCCAGGTGATGCAGATAAGCGCGGGAGAAGTTCTGGCAGGTGTAGCAGTCACAGGTCGGATCCAGTGGCGAATCATCATGGCGATGGAACGCGTTACGGATTTTAAGCACGCCGGTATCGACAAACAGATGACCGTTGCGCGCATTGCGCGTGGGCATCACGCAATCGAACATGTCGACGCCGCGGCGCACACCCTCAACGAGATCTTCCGGCTTGCCTACCCCCATAAGGTAACGAGGTTTGTCAGCCGGCATCATGCCCGGCAGGTAGTCCAGCACCTTGATCATCTCGTGCTTGGGCTCGCCCACCGACAGCCCGCCAATGGCCAGGCCGTCGAAGCCGATCTTGTCCAGGCCCTCCAGCGAACGCTCGCGCAGGTTGCGGTGCATGCCGCCCTGCACGATGCCGAACAGCGCCGCAGTGCTGTCGCCGTGGGCGTTCTTGGAGCGCTGGGCCCAGCGCAGCGACAGCTCCATGGAGATGCGCGCCACATCTTCATCGGCCGGGTACGGGGTGCACTCGTCGAAAATCATCACCACGTCCGAGCCCAGGTCGCGCTGCACCTGCATCGACTCTTCCGGGCCCATGAACACCTTGGAGCCGTCCACCGGGGAGGCGAAGGTCACGCCCTCCTCCTTGATCTTGCGCATCGCGCCCAGGCTGAACACCTGGAAGCCGCCGGAGTCGGTGAGGATCGGGCCCTGCCACTTCATGAAGTCGTGCAGGTCGCCGTGGGCCTTGATCACCTCGGTGCCCGGGCGCAGCCACAGGTGGAAGGTGTTGCCCAGGATCATCTGCGCGCCGATGGCCTCGATGTCGCGCGGCAGCATGCCCTTGACCGTGCCATAGGTGCCCACCGGCATGAAGGCCGGGGTTTCGACCACGCCCCGGGGGAATGTCAGGCGGCCGCGACGGGCCTTTCCGTCGGTGGCCAGCAACTCGAAGGACATACGACAGGTGCGACTCATGCTTGATCCTCGGGCCCGCGTGGCGCCGGATTGCGGGTGATGAACATGGCATCACCGTAACTGAAGAAGCGGTAGCCGTTTTCCACCGCTGCGGCGTAGGCAGCCATGGTCTCGGGGTAACCGGCGAAGGCCGAAACCAGCATCAGCAGCGTGGATTCGGGCAAATGGAAGTTGGTCACCAGGGCGTCGACCACGTGGAACGGGCGGCCCGGGAAAATAAAGATGTCGGTATCGCCGCTGAACGGCTTGAGCGTACCGTCGCGCGCCGCGCTTTCCAGCGAGCGCACGCTGGTGGTGCCGACCGCGATCACCCGCCCGCCGCGCGCCCGGCATTCGGCCACGGCGTCCACCACGTCCTGGCCCACTTCGAGCCACTCTTTATGCATGTGGTGATCTTCGATGCGCTCCACGCGCACCGGCTGGAAGGTGCCGGCGCCCACGTGCAGGGTGACGAAGGCGGTGCTCACGCCCTTTTCGGCGATCTTGCCCATCAGCTCTTCATCGAAGTGCAGGCCGGCGGTGGGCGCGGCCACGGCGCCGGAGCGCTGCGCATAGACCGTCTGATAGCGCTCGCGGTCGGCGCCTTCGTCGGGGCGGTCTATATAAGGAGGCAACGGCATGTGGCCGACGCGGTCGAGCAGTGGCAGCACCTCTTCGGTGAAGCGCAGCTCGAACAGCGCGTCGTGGCGCGCGACCATCTCGGCTTCGCCACCGCCGTCGATCAGCAGCTGGGTGCCTGGCTTGGGCGACTTGCTCGAGCGCACGTGGGCGAGCACGCGATGGCTGTCGAGCACGCGCTCGATGAGGATCTCCAGCTTGCCGCCGGAGGCCTTCTGGCCGAACAGTCGGGCCGGGATCACCCGGGTGTTGTTGAACACCATCAGATCGCCCGGGCGCAGGTGCTCGAGCAGGTCGGTGAACTGGCGATGCGCGAGCGCGCCGGTAGGCCCGTCGAGGGTCAACAGCCGGCTGCTGCGCCGTTCAGCCAGTGGATGGCGGGCGATCAGGGAATCTGGAAGCTCAAAGGAGAAATCGGCGACGCGCATGATGGTGATCGGTTTGACAGGGCCGCAAAGTTTAGCGGAAAGCGGCAAAATTGACCATGAAAGCTGATTGACCAACGGTAGGCGCCTCACTATACTTCGCCGCCACAAGCCCTGATGGCGGAATTGGTAGACGCGGCGGATTCAAAATCCGTTTTCGAAAGGAGTGGGAGTTCGAGTCTCCCTCGGGGCACCAATACGAGCCTGTAGATCATTGATCTACAGGCTTTTTTCTTTCTACGCCGTAATTTTGGCATAACTGTGGCTGTCGCGAGTGCAAGCGCACAGCTCGGTTTCGGCATCAGACAAAGCAAGGGCCTGCAGCGATGCAGGCCCTTTTTTGGCCCAACGTACAAAGAGCCTTCGTCCTAGCCTCGTCATAGTAAGGATTATGAGCTGGTTTGACAGTACCCTCAGCTTCTTGTCCCCAGGGTGGGTGGGATCAATCATTGGTCTCTTAGGCCTGATTAGCGTTCCTATCGTTTATTTCCTCACCAGGCAACGAACGAGTCTCAGCTATGCGTATCTTGGAGAGCATTTGCTGGGAAGCGCCTCCGACGCACTCCCTAGCGGCATCTCGGTTCATTATCACGGGACCAACATTCCTCGACTGACCAAGTCGGTCATTGTCCTCTGGAACACTGGCGAAAACACAATCTCGGGTGACGACCTAGTTGGCCTCGACCCATTACGTTTCCATGTCGGATATGACGGAGCAATCCTATCCGTCATGATCCTGAAGTCGACCCGTGTAGTGAATGGATTTTGGGTTCAAACTCCCACCATGGAGGCCCCAAACGAGTCAGTAATGGGTTTTGGCTTTCTGGGCTCTGGGGACGGCGTAGTCGTGGAAATTCTCCACACAAGCGCTAAACGCCATGCTGAAATCCGCGGGACGTTGCGAGGGTTACCCAAGGGCTTGAAATCTGTGGGGCGGATAACTCGGTCACGCAGCCTTAAGCGCAATCGACCCACACGCTTTTTCCGGATGATTCTGAGCAGCATATCTACCTGGGTGCCACTCGTTGGCGGTGGCGCGATGATGTTGATCGGATTGTTGGCCAATCCGGAAACTGTTAGCACGGTACTAACTCCGAGCCTCGAGAAGACGAATACTCCCGTCATCATAATGGGGGGCGTATAACTGTGCATGGGGCTTTTCTCTCTCTACCTGTTTCGGCGCAAACACCCCAAAAAGCTTCACGTCGAGGCTCTGGATTGAAACCTAGATCGAGTTGAACGGTTAAAGGGGTGCAGCATCAATGTCGCTGTGAGAGAGGCCGCTTTTTTCGGGCTGTTGCTGTGTATACGTGTTGCACGGAACTGTAGTGGTCAACTAATCCCGGACACTGCGTTAAGTTTTTCTTCGGCCACAGCAGGCTCCAGCCCGCTATTAAATTGATGTGGCCGTTGCCAGTTGTAGCGCTGCATCAAAAACCGACCAATATCCTGCTGTGCCAGCGAAGCACTCATGTAGCCCACCTCTGGCACCCATTCTGTTTTCAGACTGCGAAACAACCGCTCCATCGGCGCGTTGTCGTGGCAGTTTCCCCGTCGACTCATGCTCTGTTTGAACCGATAACGCCACAGCCGCTGACGGAAGCTTCGGCTGCCATATTGGCTTCCTTGGTCGCTGTGAAACAGCACATTCTGTGGCCGACCACGCTGTTCATAGGCCATGTCCAAGGCCTTGATCACCAGGTCGGCATCGGGATTCGCGGAAAATGCCCAGCCCAACACGCGGCGGGCGAGTAGATCGATGATGGCAGCCAAATAGTGCCAGCGACCTTGAACCCAGACATAAGTGATGTCACCGCACCAAACTTCGTTTGGTGCCTATACGGTGAACGCTCGATCCAGCACTGATCTGATGGGCTATCTGGCCAAGATGCACGGCTTGCAAGAGTCAGATCATCTCCTCGGTGCAACTGGTGGCTACCTCCATGATGACGGGAGGTAAATGCACCCACCCTGCACCCACAGGAGACAGTGGTAGATATGGGTACCCCCAACGTTGAGGGCCACCCACTCACCTTGAAAACCCTAAAATGGTATATCGTCTTTAGTCAATTCTTCCAGAAGAGCATCTAATGCTGCGTCCACGCCCATAGCGCATCGTCTAGCGTTCTGTAGAAGGTTACCCATGAGAGTATACGCCCCGGGCATTAGTTGGGATAATTCCCCATCCTTGACATCATCCAAGATACTTCCATCTTCGCTTATAACCTGCACGTGGATATCCGGCCCCATATCGCCTTCTCGAGAAAATATGCGAACAGAAAACCGAGGAAACGAAACCTGATAAGTGCCTGTTATTTCAGTAGGTTGCCAATCCAACTCACCAGAGTCAGTTTTCTCGATGAGCTTCTTGATAATTGAGACAAATTTTTGATTACTCATTGCCCACTCCGCCAATCTTTGATTTCATGCTTACAAGCAAGCCATGGACAGCTTCAAGTTGCTTAGATACCAAACCATTAACTTTAGCAGTATCAAGCTGAGTCGTTTTGGCCAAGCAGCCGTCAATTAGACGCTCCAACGCTGAAAACTGTGTGATAGCACTTTGAATTACCTTATGTTCATCCTCTGTCAAAAGCGGATTAGCTGACCTGACGCCTATTAAGAATTTAGTAATTTGAGAGTATCGATCAGGCAGCAGTTCCAAAGACTGCAATCGATGCAAACGCTTGATCTCCTCCATGATTGCTACCGCAGCTGAAAAATCGGAAACTGTTTCAGTTCTTCGCATATCATTTCGTATATCCTGCACAACAGCTTTAGTTTGCAATGCAGCGTCTCTAGATGATACCGCAGCTCGAACGGTCCATATAAAACCGATGACCGAGACGATTAGACCTAGAATTCCGGCGTAGTCACCGACTCTATAAGTGGCCAGAAAATTATTTATCGCATCCACAGACAGACTCCATGAGATCAGCTTCTGCACTCAATGATGTCATTTTGAGACTGAACTGACTAGCGCCTGTCCTAGCGAAAAAGCTCATCCCAATGTGAGTAGATTTGTGAGTAGAAATACTCTCTAGGAGGATCAAGACCCACCAAATCATGGAGGTTAGAGGCTATTTTCGAATCTCCCTCTGCACCAAACGCACAAAAAAGCCGACTTTTTGAGTCGGCTTTTTTGTGCGTGCTGTCCCGTCCTGAATAAGGTTTACACCTCCCATCCCGAATTTCCGGAGAGTCAGATGGAGCAAGGTGTAAAGCGCACACAGCGTG